>DATLNR010000133.1:0-5833 GCA_035536655.1 Casimicrobiaceae bacterium | reverse complement strand
AATCACCGGAATGCTGGTCGCGGGCTTGGCGCTGCTCGCCATTGCCGGGCTCTTCTACTTTCTTGTCGAGGTGCAGGGTGCCGAGCCGCAGAGCCGGACCGTCGTCGATGCGCTCGTCTCGCTCGCGTTCGGCGCATCCTTGATCTCGATTTTCGCGCGTCTGGGCGGCGGCATCTTCACCAAGGGCGCCGACGTCGGCGCCGACCTCGTCGGCAAGGTGGAGGCGGGCATCCCCGAGGATGATCCGCGCAATCCCGCCGTCATCGCCGATAACGTCGGCGACAACGTCGGCGACTGCGCCGGCATGGCGGCCGACTTGTTCGAGACGTATGCGGTCACGATCATCGCGACGATGCTGCTCGGCGCGCTGATGCTGCCGGGCCTCGCCGAAGCGGCGGTCGTCTATCCGCTCGTGCTCGGCGGTTTCTCGATCATCGCCTCGGTCATCGGCTGCTTCTTCGTCAAGGCGACGCCGGGCAAGAAGATCATGAATGCGCTGTATCGCGGCCTGATCGTCGCCGGCGTCATCTCGGCGATCGGCTTCTGGTTCATCACGCAATGGATGATGGGCGACATCGGGTCCGCCGATGCGACGCTCTCGCCCATGCGCCTGTTCCTCGCGTCCGTCGTCGGGCTCGTATTGACGGCCGCGATGGTCGTCATCACCGAGTACTACACCGGCACCGACTACAAGCCGGTCAGGCACGTCGCGCAGGCGTCGACGACCGGTCACGGCACGAACATCATCGCCGGGCTCGGCGTATCGATGAAGGCGACGGCGTGGCCGGTCCTCGCCGTGTGCGCTGCGATCTTCGCGTCGTACTGGCTCGCCGGTCTTTACGGCATTGCGATCGCGGCAACGGCGATGCTGTCGATGGCGGGCATCATCGTCGCGCTCGACGCGTACGGCCCGATCACCGACAACGCGGGCGGCATCGCGGAGATGGCGGACCTTCCCGATTCGGTGCGCGCGATCACCGATCCGCTCGACGCCGTCGGCAACACGACGAAGGCGGTGACCAAGGGTTACGCGATCGGATCGGCGGGTCTTGCGGCGCTCGTGCTGTTCGCCGACTACACGCACCAGCTCGAGACGGTCGGCCTGGCCACGACGTTCGACCTGTCGAACCACATGGTGATCATCGGCCTCTTCATCGGCGGCCTGATCCCCTATCTGTTCGGTGCGATGGCGATGGAAGCCGTGGGGCGCGCGGCGGGATCGGTCGTCGTCGAGGTGCGTCGCCAGTTCCGCGAGATTCCCGGGATCATGGAAGGAACCGGCAAGCCACAGTACGACGTCGCCGTCGACATGCTGACGCGCGCGGCGATCCGCGAGATGATCATCCCGTCGATTCTGCCGGTGCTCGTTCCGGTTGCCGTCGGACTGTTGCTCGGTCCGCAAGCATTGGGCGGCGTGCTTATGGGCACGATTGTCACCGGCATCTTTGTGGCGATCTCGATGACAACCGGCGGCGGCGCGTGGGACAACGCGAAGAAGTACATCGAGGACGGCAACTTTGGCGGCAAAGGCTCCGAAGCGCACAAGGCCGCCGTGACCGGCGACACCGTCGGCGATCCCTACAAGGACACGGCCGGACCAGCGATCAATCCGTTGATCAAGATCATCAACATCGTGGCGCTCATGATCGTGCCGCTGCTCGTCGTTCACGGCGATCGTTCGCGTCCCGTACCGGCATCGCCGGCGGTGATGCAACCGGCAACGCCGACTGCACCTGCGACGACGACGGCACCGGCAGCGAAACCGGCGACCAAGTAAGGCAATCGAAGGAGCGACGCGGACGATGCCTCGGCGTCAACCGCGTCGCGCCGTCTCGTTCGCTCGATCGAAGACGCCCGCGGCGTCGCCGCGGCGGTCGGTGTCCTGTAGGCCGGCGTTCAAGTCGGCTTCGGCCTGAACGATCGCGGGCTGGGGTTGCTGCGGCTTGTCGGAATGTTCATCGTGCTCGTGCGGCAGTCGAACGCCGCCTTCGGGTCGCGCGCCGGCGTTCTCGGTCGCGGGATCGGTCGGTTGACCGGCTTCGTTGCGCGTCGGCGACGGCGCTCGCTCGTTCGTTTCCGCATGCGTTGCGGTACGGCGACGTCGCTGCCGCGACAGAGGAAAGGTTCGGGAGGTCACGATGGCAATCAGGTTCGCTGATCTCTCGACTGTAATGAAGGCGCGCGCAAACACCGTCAGGGCGTGGCTTCGTTCGCTGTCGGTCGCTGCCTACGCGCGCCTCGAGCGCACGAGTAGAATCAAGACGGTTGCGTCGCCGAAACGGACTGTCATGCAACGAGGCTTCGGCCGATTCGCGGTTTTGCTGACGGCGACGATCGAGGTCGTCGTCTGCGGGCTCGCCTGGGCGCAGCCGGCCCCCGAAGGCGCGTCCGGCTGGCGCGATCGCAAGCCGATTGTCGCGCGCCACTTCATCATTGCGGCTGCGAATCCGCTGGCTGTCGACGCCGGTTACGCGATGCTCGCGCGCGGCGGCACGGCCGTGGATGCGGCAATCGCCGCGCAACTCGTGCTGGGCTTGGTCGAGCCGCAGTCGTCGGGATTGGGCGGCGGCGGCTTCATGCTCGTGCACGACGCGGCAATGAAACGGCTCATCGCTTACGACGGTCGCGAGACCGCACCCGCGGCCGCGAAACCCGATCGATTCCTCGACCGCGACGGCAAGCCGCTGCGTTTTCTCGATGCCGTAATCGGGGGTCGATCGGTCGGCGTGCCAGGAACCGTGGCGCTGCTCGAGACCGTGCACCGTGCACATGGCCGGCTTCGGTGGGCCACATTATTCGAACCTGCGATCACGCTCGCCGAGCAAGGTTTCGACGTTTCGCCGCGGCTTGCCGCTTCGTTGCTGCCGGATGTCACGATGGGCAACGATCGTGCGCGCCGCTACTTTTCTCGCGACGGCGGCGGCCCTTTGAAAGCCGGCGATCGGCTGCGCAATCCCGCCTATGCGCAGACGTTGCGAACGCTCGCGGAGGACGGCGCGCGCGCGTTCTATACCGGCGCAATCGCGAACGATGTCGTCGCCACGGCGAACTCCGGCAACGCGAGTCCAGGTGACCTGGCGCTCGCGGATCTCGCGGCCTATCGCGTCAAGACGCGCGCGCCGGTGTGCGGCCCTTATCGCAACTATCGCGTCTGCGGCATGCCGCTGCCGTCATCGGGCGGACCGACGGTGCTGCAAATGTTGACGATGCTCGAGCCGTACGACCTCGCATCGATGGGACCGGCGTCGTTCTGGAGCACGCATTTCATCGCCGAAGCCGGACGTCTTGCGTATGCCGATCGCGGGGCGTACATGGCCGACCCGGATTTCGCCGCGCCGCCGCCCGGGCTTCTCGACCGCGCGTATCTCGCGTCGCGCGGCGCATTGATCAAACCGACGGCAACGCTCGGGCGGGCGACACCCGGAACGCCGCCGGACGTGGCGATGAAGACGCGCGTCGCCGGCCTGCACGACGGCGTCGAGCTTCCGTCCACGTCGCATCTGTCGATCGTCGATGCGAAAGGCAACGCCGTGTCGTTCACGACGACGATCGAGAACGGATTCGGCAGCCGGCTGATGACCGAAGGCGGGTTCCTGTTGAACAACGAATTGACCGACTTCAGCTTCGTCGCCACCGACGCCGGCAAGCCGGTCGCGAACCGCGTCGAACCGGGCAAGCGTCCACGGTCGTCGATGGCGCCGACGATCGTCTACGACGCCAAGGGTCGCGTCTCCATGATCACCGGATCGCCTGGCGGCAGCTCGATCATCAACTATGTCGTCAAGACGCTGGTCGCCGTCATCGATTGGGATCTCGATCCGCAGGCGGCGATTGCGCTGCCGAACTTCGGCAGCCGCAACGGGCCGACCGAGCTCGAGCGCGGCACCTCGATCGAGGCGCTGCGCGACAAGCTCGTCGCGCTCGGCCACGACGTGCAGGTGATCGAGTTGACATCCGGCGCGCAGGCCATCGTGCGCAAGGCGAACGGCTGGGTCGCGGGCGCCGATCCGCGACGCGAGGGAACGGCGCGGGGCCGATAATCGACGTCCGGCCCACGCCGTACAAGATCGTCATCATCGGCGGCGGCGCAGGCGGCCTGCCGCTGGCCGCGTCACTCGGGCATCGCTATCGCAACGACACGACCGTCGAGATCACGCTCGTCGACCGCGTGCAAACGCACGTCTGGAAGCCGCTGTTGCACGAAGTCGCGGCGGGGCGCATGGATGCGGATGCGCACGACGTCGACTATCCGGCGCTCGCATATCGTCGGCATTTCAAGTTCAGGCAGGGCGCGATGACCAGGCTCGATCGCGCAAAGCGCATCGTCCATATCGATCGCGTCGTCGACGACGAAGGCAGCGAGATCCTGCCGGTGCGCGAGCTTCGCTACGACATGCTCGTCATCGCCGTCGGCAGCGTGAGCAACGATTTCGGCGTCGCAGGCGTCGCGGAGCACACGATCGCCATCGACACGCCCGTCGAAGCCGAGCGCTTCCACCGCCGGCTGCTCGCGGCGAGCGTCCGTGCCGATGCGGCGAAGGCCGCGGGCCGTGACGGACATGTCGACGTGGTCATCATCGGCGCAGGCGCGACCGGTGTCGAGCTCGCCGCCGAAATCCGTCAAACGACGCGCACGCACGCCGCTTATGGTCTCGATCACCTCGATCCGCAGCGCGATGTTCGAATTACGATCATCGAAGCCGCGAATCGCATCCTGCCGCCGCTTCCGGAACGCATTGCGGACGCCGCGACGGCGCTGTTGGACAAGCTTGCGGTCACCGTGCGCGTCGACGAGAAGGTCGTTGCGGTCGACCACGTTGGCGTGCACACGCAAAGCGGCGCTCATTATCCCGCGCAGTTGATCGTCTGGGCGGCTGGCATACGGGCACCGGCATGGCTCGCGCAACTCGACGGGCTGGAAGCGAATCGCGCGAACCAGCTCGTCGTGACGGCGACGTTGCAGACAACGCGCGACGCCGATGTGTTCGCGTTCGGCGATTGCGCAGCGTGCCCCTGGATCGGCGGCAAGCCGGAAGGCGCGATCGTTCCGCCGCGTGCGCAGGCAGCGTATCAACAGGCGAAGCTGCTCGTGCGCACGGTGAAAGCACGGCGCGAGGGCAAGCCGCTGCCCCAATTCCGCTTTCGCGATTACGGCTCGCTGGTTTCGCTCGGCGAACTGTCCGCCGTTGGGACGCTGATGGGCAACCTGATCGGCGGCAGCATGCTGGTGCAGGGCCTGATCGCGCGCGCGATGTACGCGTCGCTCTACAAGCTGCACCAGCGGGCGCTGTACGGGTCTCTTGCCGTCGTGCTCGATACGATCGGACGTGCGTTGCGCGGCGGCGTCGAGCCGCGCGTCAAACTACACTGACCCCCTCAGTTCTCAGTTCTTGTCGCCTTCGAACCCGATCTCGAGCGCGATATCGTCGCCGATGGCCGGAACACCACGCTTCATGCCGAAGTCGGAGCGCTTGAGCGTGCCGCGCGCATCGCCGCCGCACTTCTCCTTCGCGGTCGCCGACGGCGGGTTGCACTTGAAGCGCACGAGTTGCAACGTCAGCGGCCGCGTCACGCCGAGCATCGTGAAGTTGCCCTCGACCGCAGTCGGGTTGTCGCCGGTGAACACGACGCGTGTCGACTTGAACGTCATGCGCGGAAACTCCGCTGCATTGAAGAAATCCGAGTGGCGCAGGTGCTCGTCGCGCGAGCGCGGGCGACTGCCTTTGTCGTTGTCGCCGGTGTCGACCGACGCCGTCTCGATCGTGAAGTCGACGCCGCCGCTCTTCGCGGCGCGATCCATCGAGAACGTTCCGCCGAACTTCGCGAAGCGGCC
>DATLNR010000132.1:0-10944 GCA_035536655.1 Casimicrobiaceae bacterium | reverse complement strand
GATTTCCGTCGCGTCCTCTATACCGGCAAGCACCTTCAGCTCGTCCTGATGACGCTGAAGCCGGGCGAAGAGATCGGCGCGGAGGTGCACGAGGATCGTGACCAGTTCTTTCGCGTCGAGAGTGGCACGGGGGCCGTCGAGATCGATGGCAAGCGCCATGCGATCGAAGATGACGACGCCATCATCGTTCCGGCGGGAGCTCGTCACAACGTCATCAATACCGGGAGTGCGCCGCTGAAGGTCTACACGCTCTACGGTCCGCCCGAGCACCGAGACGGTGTCGTGCATGCAACGAAGGCCGACGTAACCGAGGAGCACTTCGACGGAAGAACGACCGAATAGGGGTTCGATGCGAGGGGGCCTGCGGACGTGCCCGTCGGCCGAGCAAACGATTCCGCGCTGACGTCCGGTCACGACGTTGGCTGACGACGCCGCGCTTCGTCCGTTTCGCCTTCGCGTCGATGACGATGCGATCGACGATCTGAAAGCGCGGCTTGCGCGCGTGCGGTGGCCGGACGAAGCTCCGGCGCCGCCCTGGACCTACGGAACCTCGGTCGCGTTCATGCGCGACCTCGTCGGCTACTGGGCGCGCAGTTACGACTGGCGCCGCACCGAAGCCGCGTTGAACGCGTTACCGCAGTTCAGGACGTCGCTCGACGGAATCGACGTGCATTTCCTGTGGATCGAAGGCCGCGGTCCGAATCCAAAGCCGCTGCTGCTGTCGCACGGATGGCCGGGGTCCATCCTCGAATTTGTGAAGCTGATTCCGCTGTTGACGGATCCCGCGGCGCACGGCGGCGACGAGGTCGATTCGTTCACCGTCGTCGTGCCGTCGTTGCCCGGATTCACGCTGTCGTTTCGCGAGAACCAGCCGCGCCGGTCGGTGCAGCAGATCGGCGCGATGTTCTGCGAATTGATGAAACGCGTGGGCTACGTGCGCTTCGGTGTCCAGGGCGGCGACTGGGGATCGTTCATCGCTACGTGGTTGGGCGCCAACCGCGCCGAGCACGTGCTCGGCATGCATCTCAACTTGTTGCCGCTGCGACGCGATCCTGCGATGCGCGACAGCGCAACGGACGAAGAGCGCCGCTACCTCGACGAGTTGCAGGCGTGGGTCAAAGAGGAAACGGGGTACCAGTGGATCCAGGGCACGCGTCCGCAAACGCTCGCGTTCGCGCTCGCCGATTCGCCCGTCGGGCTCGCTGCGTGGATCGTCGAGAAGTACCGCGCGTGGACGGATTGCGACGGCGACCCGCGCAACGCGCTGACGATGGACGAGATGCTCGGCAACATCAGCCTCTACTGGTTCACCAACTGCATCGGCGCATCATTCTGGCCTTACTATGCGCGCTTGCATGGAGGCTGGCCGGTCGATGGGCGCATCGCCGTCCCTGCGGGGTATTGCGAGTTCCCGCGCGAGATCCTGCGACCGCCGCGCTCCGCCGCCGAACGCGTCTTCGACATCAAGCGGTGGAGCGTAATGCCGCGCGGTGGACACTTTGCGGCGCTCGAGCAGCCGGCCGCTCTTGCGAACGAGATTCGGGCATTCTTTCGTCCGCTGTCGTAACGCGGCAAACGGTCGCCATTCACCCAGGAGCGAAGCGTCATGCTAGATACGGTCAAGTCGACGAGGTCGCAGGGCACGGTCTTCGATGGACCGCGCGAGTCTGTCTATCAGCCCGAACAGAGCGGACTGATCTTTCCGATCCGGCCGACATTCGCCACCCATGCTGAAGAGCGTCAGTACCGGAAGGAGCGCCTGGTGGCCGCGTGCCGTGCGTTCGCGCAGCACGGTTTCGACTACGGCTTCGCTGGCCACCTGACGATTCGCGATCCCGAGCGTCCCGAGCTTTATTGGACCAACCCGATGTGCGTGCACTTCTCGCAGGTAAGGGTATCGAACCTGATCCTCGCCGACCACGCCGGGCGTGTTGTCGAAGGCGCGTATGCCATCAACCAGGCCGGATTCGTTCTGCACGGCGCGGTGCACGAAGCGAACCCGGAGATCATCGCGATGTGCCACGCGCACACGATGTACGGCACGGCATTCGCGTCGCTTGGCAAGCCGCTCGAGCCGATTACTCAAGACGCTGCTGCGTTCTTCGAAGACCACATCGTGCTAAAGGACGAGGCGGGTCAGGTCGCGGTCGAGGAAGCAGCCGGTCACAGCGTCGCGCCGAAATTCAAGGGCGTCAAGGGAGTGATTCACCAGAACCACGGGATTCTCACCGCGAGCCGCCACTCGATCGACTCGTGCGCGTTCTGGTTTATCGCGCTCGAGCGCTGCTGCCGGCAGCAGCTGATGATCGAGGCGACTGGCAGTAAGCCGGTACCGATGCCCGTCGAGGTCTCGCGCTACAGTCACGAGCACGTCGGGAGCGACTATATCGGCTGGCTGCATTTCCAGACGATCTGGAACGAGCTCGCGGCGACGCAGCCCGACATGTTCGACTAGGCGCCGCGCGTCAATAGCGCTCTAGTTGAAGGCGAGGTTGGGCAGCCAGAGCACGAGCCCGGGAAGGAAAACGAGCACGGCGATCAGCGCGCAGATCGCGGCGATGAACGGGATCGACTCGATCGAGTATTCCTCGATCGACACGTCCATCAACGCGCAAACGGCAAACATGGCCGAGCCGCTCGGCCAAGTCATGCCTCCGAGCGTGACGATGCTCATCATCAGGATACCGAAGTGCACCGGGTCCATCCCGATCTTGACCACGATCGGCACGAAGATCGGCGTGAGCAGCAGGACCATGACGGTTGAGTCGAGCGCGAGCCCCGCGAGGAGCAGGAACAGCAGGATCACCAGCACGATGACGGCGGGATCGGTGAGGCCCGCCAGCATCCACTTCGCGAGGTTCTGCGGCACCTGCAGGTAGATCGTGGCGAAGCCCACCATGCCGCTCATCAGGATGATTAGCATGATCAGACCGACGTCCGACGAGGCGTGCGCGAACGCGCGCCACACCTTCTGGAACGTCAGCTCGCGATGGGCGAGAAAACCGACGGCGAGCGCATACGCCACGGCGAACGAGCCGACCTCCGACGGCGTGAACAGCCCGCCGCGGATCGCGAGGAAGAGCGCGACCGGAAACATGATCGCCCATTTCGCGTCCCAAATCGCGCGGACAAGAGAGCCGAAGGTCGGCCTAGTCGTGTCCGCAACCACATAGCCGCGGCGCTTCGCGATCGCATAGGCCGTGATCATCAGCACCGCCATCATCAAGAGACCGGGGATGATGCCTGCAATGAACAGCCTGCCGATCGAGACGTTGCCGACATAACCGTAAAGGATGAGGCCGATCGAAGGCGGAATGGTCGCCGTGATCAGCGAGCCGACGGCGATGGCTGCGGCCGAATAACCTTTGCCGTAGCCCTTTGCAATCATCGCCGGTCCGAGGATGCGCGCCTCCATGGCGGCGTCGGCGACGGCAGAGCCCGACACGCCTCCCATCAGCGTGGAGAGCAGGATCGCGACCTGCGCCAGGCCTCCCGACATCCAGCCCACCGACACCATCGACACCTTGAGCAAGCGATTCGTGATGCCGCTCTCGTTCATCAGATGGCCGGCGAGCACGAAGAACGGGACGGCAAGCAGCGGGAAGCTCTGGCTCATCGACGCGATCTTCTGCACGCCGATCGACAGCGGCATGCCAGCATCGACGACGAAGAAAACGAAGCCGGCAAGACCCGTCGCGAAGGCGACCGGCATGCCCACGACCATGCACACGACGAAAACGATGGAGATCAGCAGCATTTCGAACGCTTAGGGCCAGTGCGTAACACGGCACCAGCTATCGCGGCGGTCGGTTTTTAGAGCTCCAGCGGCGCCGGAGCGTGCTTGTCGATCGCGGTCCTGCTATAGATCAGCGCGTGCTGGCCGCGCCGCCGCCATGCGTTGACCATGTTGTAGACGAGCGAAGCGCTGAGCAACGCACAGCCGACCGGTACTGCGGCCGTCACCCACGCATAGGAAAGCGTGCTGTCGCCGAAAGTGCGCTCGACGTTGAGCAGCGTGAGCTCGTATCCCTTGACCGCGAGCACGGCGAGGAACGCCAGAATGATCACCGTGCAAGCGACCTCCAGCCACAGGCGGTACTTGTAGGGCAAATACTTTACCGGCACCTCGAGGCCGAGATGCGTCTTGTCGCGCATCGCCTTGTCCGCGCCGAGGAAGCACACCCAGATGAACAGGAGTTGCGCAAGGTCCACCGACCAGACCAGCGGATAGCCGAAGAAACGCATCACCGACGCGACGAAGACGAGGCCGGTAATGAGAGCGAGCAATACGACGCAGATCGCAACCTCGATCTGCCCGAGACGCTTCAGCATGGGCAACCATCCTGCGCGCGAACCGAGGCGTCGGTTTCCGCGCGCCTTGTCCATCGTCGATAAAGCTACTTCGCTATCGCCTGCAGCTTCGCGCGCAAGTCTCCGTAGCCGAGCTTGTCGTACACGCCAGCCGTCGCGTTACGGAACGGCGTGACGTCGATTTCATCGATGGTCATACCAGCCGCCTTCAGGCTCTTCTCGATCTCGGCCAGCCTGTCGCGCGTGCCATAGGATGCAATGTCTCCTGCCCTGAGCGCTTCCTCGCGAAGAACCTTCTGCTGATCGGGCGGAAGCGAGCTGAACCATTTGGCGCTCGTCACGAGGCCCGTGATCAGGCTGATGTGGCCGGTCTTGGTCACGACCTTCGTGACTTCAAAGAGCTTCGAGTTGAATCCGGCCGGCAGCTGCACCTCAACCGAATCGATCACCTTCTGCTCGAGCGCCGAATACACCTCGGCATACGGCATCGGCGTTGCCGTCGCGCCCATCGCGTTGATCGTCGACAGCCACACCGGAGAGCCGATCGTGCGCATGCGACTGCCCTTGAGATCGGCGGGCGTGCGTACCGGTTTGGCAGTCCACAGATGCCGCTCGCCCTGCCACCAATTGAAGGACAGCACCTGATGGCCGGAAGCCTTCTGCAGCTTGGTCACCCATTCTTCGAACATCGGAGAGGTCACCACCTTGCGAATGCCGTCGTAGCCGGTGGCGAGATAGGGCGCGCCAAGCACGCCGAACTCCTTGACGAAGTTCGCGAGGCGGCCACCGTCGACGACCACGGCAACGGGGGCACCGGCACGCGCCTGCTCCAGTACGTCCTCGTCGGAACCGAGCTGCGAGTTGGGGAAAAGCTTGACCTCGATCGCGCCGTTCGTGCGCTTGGCCACTGCGTCGCGGAAGCTCTCGAGCCCCTTGTAAAGGGGATCAGCGGGCGTCAGCGCGGTGTTGACGCTCAGCGTGGCCGCGGCGATAGCGGCGCCGCTCGACAGCGCTACGGCGAAGGCTGCGAGCGTGCGCATTACTTTGTTCAACATGGTTTTCCTCCGTTCGAGGCGACTGAGCGATACGCTCCGTTGCCCACAACTAGCATCGTGTTGTCCCTAGCGCCCTTCCGGTACGGCCTCGGACGCTGACGACGATGATTATGGGCTATCCGATGCGACCGGTGCCCGGCTGCCAACAACACGCGTACTGCGGGCACCGGAGTCGTTGCTCAGGCAAGCGGACCGAATCCGCTCGCGCCGACGAGTCCCACGTTCGTCGCCCAGGGCGATACGCATTTCCGCTGCATGTCGCCGTGAGGCCGCTGTGAACGCTCGGAGCGACGCGATGAGCACCGCGGCCGATCGTCAAGAACGCAGGTTGGCGGATCGCGCTCCACTGACCTGTGTCGTCTGGGACGACTCCGACAACGAGTCAGCCATCGCTCGCTTCCGCGCACTCGTAATTGGCCCGGCGCTAGCCACCATCCGCTGACGGTTGTCGTCGGCTGGAATCATCGTCGAGGCGGCGTCACGATCCGCCGAACCGGCAGCGACGTTTCGCCGTCGGCATTCAAGTTGTGCAAAAAAGGGTGATGCACCAGTCGGTTCTGCACATAACTCCGCACACTACTCTTGGCCGAAACGATCCGTCGACCGTCGAGAGCCGTCCCATAGAGATCCTTTCAGAGCCTCCCAGGTCGCGGTCTCGTTCGACTGACACAGGTGAAGATGTACCAAGTGCAGTATCTGCAGCTCGCGCAGCACAGCCGGCGGAAAACCTTTTCGGCGCGTGCGGTCACCAACGAGAAGCTGTTCGAGATACTTCCCGCGAACGGCCGGCTCGGCCCAAACAGCGCACACATTGTTAGCGATTCTCGCGAACTGTTTAGCGAGCGACGTCGGTCGAAACCTCGGCGGAATCTCGCTCAACCAACTCGCTGTCCTTGGTAGCAACACCAATACCGGTTGCGCCCGTCGGAGGTGAATGGGAGGCGAAGCCGCCGGAACCTCCGCGGTCGTCTTGTTTGCAACAGCGCGTGTATAGATCTCGTTAGGACCAGGACGCCATCCGCGGTAGATCGACGACATTACGCCTCCGGGCTCTCGTGCTGGTGAAGAGTAACGTTCGGAGTCCTCAATGGGTGTTTACGCCCGACAGCCGGCGCGCTGCTGCTCGCAAAAGGAGTGGATGCGAACAAGCGAAATACCACAACGCCGTCAGGGCCGCGGCCGCAGCGGCGGACGCCGCTTGAGCGTCTTGTCTAGCACGAGCAGCTCGTCCTTGAAGTCGCGCAGACGTTGCTGGAAGATGTGGTCGTTGTAGCCGCCGCCGTGGCCGAGATGGTCGTTCGGATAGACGTGCGTGTACCACACGTGCAGGAGCTCGTGGAACACCGAGTCCGCGAGCTCGGAGAGGCCGAGCGCGTACCGGTTGGCGTCCAGCAATGGCATGTCCTGCGGCGTCTTGTCGGGCTGCCAGACGATGTAGAGCGTATAGCGCTTTCGGCCCGGATCAGTTGGCGTGAAGAAGTTGTTCTTGCTGCCCTCGTCGTCCTCCTTGAGCTCGGTCGTGTTCCGCGGCAGATCGGCGACGTCGCGGAAGTCCACCGTCACGCGCACCGCGCCCTTGCGCAGCTTGCGCACGTCGCGCACCAGCTTGACGCCTTCGCCCATCTTCAGCATGCGATCGATCGCGTCGTTCGCCGCCGTGCGCGCCTTAAATGCGTTGTAGGCCGAATACTTCTTCGACGGCACCGTCTCGGTCTTGGCGAACGCGTTCCATACGCTCCGGATGTCCGCCGGCGGCGCCGTTGCGCCTTTCGCCAGTAGCAGGTCGCCCGCCTGGCGCGCGATGATCTGCAACTCGGTCGGTTGGCTGGCGTCCGTGGTCATCGCGGGTCTCCTCTCCGGCCACGACGCGGCGCCGGCCGAACGTTCATCGCCGACTGCCCCTTCGCATAGACGACGCTCTGCGTGAGCGCGGCTGTGACGGTCGCGACGTCGACCTGGCCGGTCGGCCTCGAGCGCGGCGCGCTGCGTGGCACCGCAGCGGCCGTGGGCAGTCGCGGTTGACCCGCGGCAATGCGTATGCGTTTCGAGGGCGCGGCTGCGAAGCTCACCGTCTTGGCATAGCGCAGCCCACCGACGTCGAGCAGCACGACGGTCAGCGTGTTTGTGCCTTGGTCCAGATCGGCGATCGGCAGGACGATTGCGAGGTCCAGCCCGTCGCCGAGCGAATCGTCGAGTTGCCGCAGCGACGACGGCGTCGCCGCGCGTCCACTGCGTGCCATCAGCGCATTGCGCGTTCCGTTCGCTCCGTTCGCCTTCGGGCCGCCGTTGCGCACGACGATGCTTCCTCGCGCGCTGGTCGTGCCGGTGGCGGGCAACTGGAAGTCGCGCGCGTGATCGGCCGGCGACACGCTGCCGATCGGCTCGCCCAGGACGATGCTCTTCGGCGGCACCAGCACGCCGTTCACCCACACGAACACGCGCTGCTGCTCGTCGGTGTCGAGACCGAGGAACGACGCCGGCACACCGCCCAGGTGAATGCGTGCCGTCACGTCGCGTCGATACGTGGTCATCGCGCGCGGCTCGAGGATTGCCACCGTGCGTTCGCGAGGCGCTTGCTCGGCCTTGATGCGTCCGAGGCGTGCCTGGCGCACTGTCTTCTTCGCCTGTTCGCGGCGCTTCGCGTCCTGCAGCAGCGTCTTCGCGAACGAGTCCGTCAGCGCCTGCGCCGCGTCGTCCAGCGCATCCTCGTAGAAGTGAAGCGCGTTGACAGCGCTGGTCATCGCGCCGAACAGCTCCGAGAACGGCAGGTCGATGCGCCCGAGTCCGAATGTGACGCTCTTCGGGCCGAAGAACTCGAAGTTCAGCGTCGTCGACAGGTTGATGTGCGGCGTACCGCCGAACGCTTCGCGTACTAGGTCCTCGAGCCGGTCGAGGATGAGGCCGAGCAGCTGGCTCGTCAGCGGCTCGCGTGGATCGAGCGACTGCGCATCGTCGACGATATCGTCCGCGACGCTGGCAATCGCGCCGATCGCGTCGAACACCGGGTCGACGAGCGGGGTGTCGACGGCTGCTCGCGCGACGCCGTCGACGAGCTGTCGCGCCGCGCGCTTGATGCCGGACAGCGGCAGCGCCTTGTAGAACGGGTTGCGCTTGAGCTCGGCGATCGCCAAGTCGGAGAAGCGATCGCCGATGCGCGAGCGCAGCTTGTCGCGCATCGCCGGGTGCGCGAGCGATTCGAGCAACGTCTCGAGCTCGCGCTCGAACTTCGCCTTGGCGGCATCGATCTGCGCCGCCAACGCCTCGAGCTCGCGAGCGAGGAGATCGAGCTCGGCCCGCAGCGCGTCGAGCGCGGCATCGAGCCGCCGCTCGAATTCGGCGATGAGAAGCGCGAGGTCGCCGAGGAACTGCTGGACGGCGGCGTCGACGATGGCACCGCTCGACTCGAACATCAGCCCGATGAATTTCTCGAACCGCTGGCGCGTTTGTTCGAGGAGCTCGTCCATCAACGCAGAGAGTCGCTCCTGGTTCGGGATGAAGAACTGGTCGGCCAGCTCCTGCGCGAAGTCCTCGGCTGCACCCGGAGGAATGACCTCGATCGCATCGTAGAAGAACTCGCGGGTGCGAGCACGGGTGGCGACCGGCAGCGGCTCGAACACGATGGCTCCGATCGAAAGAACGGTGCGCGCGAGCTCGCGATTCAACGCATTGTCAGGGAGACCCAGCCGAGCGAGGGCGCCGTTCGGTCCCTGCAGCCGCTGCGCGGCGTGCTGGCAGCCTTGCGCCATCTCGCCGCTCACCGCCGCGATCAGCGTATCGCCGAACAGCACGACCGTGCGGCCGAACAGCGACACAAGCACGCACGCGAGCGCTTCGGTGAACTCATCGCGGCCGAGCGGGCGCTGCTGCCAATGGAGGATCGTGCGGAACGCGATATCCTTTGCGTAGAGCGTCGTCTCGACCAGCACCTCGTTGAAGTACAGGCGCACGTTCGGGTCGTCGATGTGCTCGTTGACCTGCGGAACGACCAGTTGCTTGACGGTCGTTTCCAGGAATCCGTCCAGTGCGCCGAGGAGAACGTCCAGCGTGCCGACCGGATCGGCCTCGCCAGTGTTCGTGCCCGGGGTCAGGAACGCGTGCCGATGCCGCAGCAAGAGCCGGATGACCTCGTTCTCGGTCGCCGCAATCGGTCCCTTGAAGATCTGCCAGAACGCGTCGATCTCCGGCACTGCGCGGCGCAGCGCGTCGATCGCGATGTCGTCGATCAGGAACTGGACGAGATCGGCGAGATCGAGCGCCTGGTTCGCCGGGCCGCCGATGCGTGCGCGGATGAACGCTTTGATCGGCGCCGGTGGCGGGCGGCGCACCGCACCGCCGAACGACGGCTTCGTGCGCACGACGCCGGCGCCGATCGCCAGCGCGTAGGCTTGCGGCTGGTTGACGTTCGACGCGACAAGCTCGATCAGGAGCTCGCTCGCCCCATAGGCGATCGCCGTCGCACGCTGCATGTCACTCGCTGCGTCGCCGGAAAGGCGTGTGGCGAGATCGCTGCCGGCGAGCACCAGGTCGCGCCAGTAGCGCAGGTTCTCCGGGTCGGGCTGGAACGGATTGCCGGGCATCTGGTAGAGCACGTCGGCGAGCGCCTGCCGCTGCGGCATCAGCGCATCCCATGCGCTACCCAACGCCGCCGCTGTCGACGTCGCGAGCGCCTGCAGCTCGCGCAGCGCCGCTTCGACCATGCGCTCGAACGTGAAGCGCTGCACCTCCTCGAGCACGATGCCGACGCAATGGTTGGCGAGGTCGGCCATCTCCTTGCCGCTGTTGCGCGGCGCGTTCTTCGCGATGTAGTCGCCGAGCTCGTAGGCCGTACGAAGCGCGATCTTGACGACCGGCGCCATCGCGCACAGTGGGCCGTGCAGGTCGGTTGCCGTTTCAGGGATCAGCGCACGGACGGAACGCAACGTGTCATCGACGACGAGATCGGTGGTGCGGCCGTAGAAGCGCCGGAAGTTCTTGAACGGCACCGCGGCCCCGCCGGAGAAACCCACCCCCGCGGCGCAGCCCAGCCCCGCGCTTACCCGATAGGTGAAGCCGGCGGGTCTACCCGGCTGGTCGATGACGCAGCCGGTGACCTGCCAGGTTGCGTATGCCATTGCAGCCGCCGCGACCGAAACTTCGAACCGCGCCTGCACGTCGACTTCGTCGATCAGCAACAGCAGCATCGCGATCGGCAGGCCGACGTCATCCTCGTCGATGCGCGCCAGCGCGACGAAGTCCGCGATCGACAACCCCAGCCCCACCTCGATGCCGGCTGCCGCTTGCGCCTCCGCCTGCGCGCCGACGATGATTCCAAAGCGATCGAACAGGTTGAGCGGCAGCTGCATCTGCGCGCCGGCGCGCGCGGAAGCGAATGCGTTGCCACGCGCGGTCGCGGAGATGAATTCGGAGAACGTCGCATCGGCGCTCGCGAGTGCGGACAGCCCCACTTCGATGTTGATGCCGCGTTTGAGCTGCGCGCGGCCGGTGACTTCGAGGCCGGTGGATGCGCTCGCCGCGCCCCAGTTGTTCGACGCGCTCGCGCCCGCGGCGACGAGCGGCCGTGACATGTCCAGGCCAGCCA
>DATLNR010000131.1:0-14876 GCA_035536655.1 Casimicrobiaceae bacterium | reverse complement strand
CGACGACCTATCCGCACGCCGGCGGCGACTATCACTTCCTCACGCGGGCCTTCGGTCGTCCGGTCAGCTTCCTGTATGCGTGGGCGCGAGCCACGGTCATCAACACCGGCGCGATCGCCATCCTCGCCTTCCTGTTCGGCGACTACGTTTCGCGCATTGCCCCGCTCGGCCCGGCGAGCAGCGCAATCTGGGCCGCGGCGATCGTCGTCGTGCTGACGGCGGTCCACATCGCGGGATTGCAAGCGTCGGCGCGAACGCAGATCGTGCTGACGGGGATCGAAGTCCTCGGTCTCGTGGCCGTCGCGATCGCAGGTTTCGTCGCCACGCCGGAGGCCGCCTCGCCGCCGGCGTTCTCCTCTACGCCAGCGCTCGGTACGCTGGCCTTCGCGATGATCTTCGTACTGTTCACGTACGGCGGCTGGAACGAGGCGGCGTACATCTCGGCGGAGTTGAAAGGCGGTCGCCGCGCGATCGTTCCGGTGCTGATCACGAGCCTCGCGATCCTCGCGATCATCTACGTCGTAGCGAACATCGCGATGCTGAACGGCCTCGGGCTCAAGGGGCTGGCGAGCAGCAAGGCCGCGGGGGCCGATGTCATGGCGCGGGCGTTCGGTCCGCTCGGCGCGCAGATCCTGTCGGTGATCGTCGCGATCGCCGCGTTGACGTCGATCAACGCAACGATGATCGTCGGCGCACGGACCAACTACGCGATGGGTCGCGATTGGCCGGCATTGCGTTTCATGGGCGGCTGGAGCGCCGCAAAGGGAACGCCGGTTGTAGCGCTAGTCGTCCAGGCGGTGATTGCGCTCGCGCTCGTCGTGTTCGGCTCATTCCAGCAAAGCGGCTTCAAGACGATGGTCGAGTTCACGGCGCCGGTGTTCTGGACGTTCCTGTTCCTCGTCGGCATCAGCCTCTTTTGGCTGCGATTCAAGGACCCGTCGGTCGAGCGGCCATTCCGCGTGCCGCTTTATCCGCTGACGCCGATCGTGTTCTGCGCGGCCTGCGCGTGGCTCGCCTACAACTCGATCACGTATGCGGCGAGCAAGAACGCCGTGCACGTGTCGCTGCTGGTGATGGCGGTCGGCGTCGTGGCGCTGGCGCTGACGCTCTTGCGCGGATCGCGGACCGGGCCGGCGGTTGCCGACGATTGATCGCGTGCCGGGCGCCCCCATCTAGCGTCCCGAGTCCGTAATTCGCTGTGCGGCAACCCCGGCAGGCGAACATTGTCAGCGCATCACTGACTCGGGACACTCGCGAGCAACGCGCGCGGCCGTCGATGCTGCGCGATCCAGCGCCGTGAACGGGAGGTTTGCACGATGAAACTCGCACTGTCCGCACTCTTCGGCCTCGCCGTCGCGACGCTCGCGCATCCTGCAGCCGGGCAGTCGATCAAGATCGGCGAGCTGAACAGCTACAAAGTCTTTCCCGCGTTCCTCGAGCCCTATCGCAAGGGGATGGAGCTCGCGCAAGACGAGATCAACGCCGCCGGCGGCGTGCTGGGCCGCAAGCTGGAGGTCATCGTTCGCGACGACAACGGCAATCCCGGCGACGCGGTGCGCGTCGCCGAAGAGCTGATCTCGCGCGAGAAGGTTGCGCTCCTGATGGGCACGTTCGCGTCGAACGTGGGCCTCGCGGTCGCTGATCTCGCCAATCAGCGCAGGATCCTGTTCATCGCGTCCGAGCCTCTGACCGACAAGATCGTCTGGGAGAACGGTAATCGGTACACATACCGGCTGCGCGCATCGACGTACATGCAGACGTCGATGCTCGTGCCCGAAGCGGCGAAGACCGGCAAGAAGCGCTGGGCGATCGTCTACCCGAACTACGAATACGGCCAGGCGGCGACGACGACGTTCAAGCGTCAGATCCAGGCGCGCTTGGGCGGCGGCGTCGAGTTCGTCGAGCAGGCGGTGCCGCTCGGCAAGATCGAGCCGGGACCGGTCGTGCAGGCCTTGATCGATGCGAAGCCGGACGCGATTTTCTCGTCGCTCTTTGGTCCCGACCTCGCGCGCTTCGTGCGCGAAGGTCAGCTGCGCGGGTTGTTCAAGGATCGCCCGGTATTCAATCTGCTCGGCGGCGAACCCGAATACCTCGACCCGCTGAAGGACGAAGCGCCGATCGGCTGGTGGGTCACCGGCTACCCGTGGTATGCGATCGACACGCAGGCGCACAAGCGCTTCCGCGATGCCTATCAGAAGCGCTTCAACGACTATCCGCGGCTGGGATCGGTCGTCGGCTACAGCGCGGTGATGTCGGCCGCGGCTGCATTGCGCAAGGCGGGCTCGACCGATTCGGCGAAGCTCGTCGCGGCGATGGACAACCTCGACGTCGCGACGCCGTTCGGCAGCGTCGTGTTCCGCGCGATCGACCATCAGTCGACGATGGGCGCGTACGTTGGTCGCACCGACGTGCGCGACGGCAAGGGCGTGATGGTCGATTGGCGCTATGAGGATGGCAAGGAGCACTTGCCCTCCGACGACGAAGTGAGAAAGTTGCGTCCCGGTAACTAACCGAGGACGGAGCCGGCCATCGCCGCCTCGCCGCCGCAACAGAAGTCCCTCGACTCGTTGCCGTTCGGCGTCGATCGCGTCCGGCGCATCCCTTCGCATGCGTTGCCGCAAGACGCGCGCTGGCGCGACGATCCGGTCGCATGGCTCGCGCGTGAAGCGCGCGACATGCCGCATCTCGCGGCCATCATCGACGGATTGACGCAGCGGCTGCGCCATGCGGGCGTGCCGCTTGCGCGGCTGTCGATTCATCTCGGCACCGTGCATCCGCAACTCCTGGGCTACGGCTGTCTGTGGAACCATGCCGACGCCGTGTGCGACGAATTCGAAGTGCGGCGCGCCGCGTTGGACAACGCTTCGTTCCTGAAGAGTCCCCTTCGCCCCGTCATCCAGGAAGGAAAGACAGTCCGTCGCGATCCGCGGCTTCCGGAGGCGCAGGCCGAGTTCCCGTTGATGGCCGAGCTCGCAGTGAGCGGCATCACCGACTACGTCGCCCAACCGCTGGGCGATCTGGCCGAGGTTCATACGGCGGTGACCTACGCTACGGACTCGCCGCAGCGGTTCAGCGAACGCGATCTCGCGCTGATCGAAAGCACGCTGCCGACGCTGCTGCTGAATCTGGACGCGCGCATCATGCGCGGCATCGCAGCGAACGTGCTCGACGCGTATGTCGGCCCCCGCGCCGGTGCGCGCGTGCTCAAGGGCGAAACGCGGCGCGGCCAGGGCGAGCGCATCGACGCCGTCATCTGGGTGTCGGACCTTCGCGAATACACGCGGCTCTCCGACCGACTGCCGGAAGACGACGTGATCCGGCTCCTGAACGCGTACTTCGATCGCATCGTCAACGCGATCCTGATGCATGGCGGCGAGGTGCTCAAGTTCATCGGCGACGGGCTGCTCGCGGTCTTTCCGATCGGCCCGGCGTCGCCGCGGGTCGCGGCGGATTCGGCGATCGCGGCTGCACGAACGGCGCTCACCGCACTCCGTGAGATCAATGAAGCCGACGACGAAACGCGGGCGATTCCCGGCGACTGGCGGCCGCTGACGATGGGCATCGCGTTGCATCGCGGCGAAGTGTTCTTCGGCAACATCGGGGCGCCGACGCGTGTGGATTTCACGGTCGTGGGACCTGCGGTCAATCTGGCGGCCCGCGTCGAACCGCTGACGAAGAAGCTCAAGCGCCCGCTGCTTCTGACCCACGCCGTGGCCGAGCTGACGACGCAGTCGCTCGCCGAGCTCGGCGCGTTCCGGTTGCGCGGGCTCTCCGAGCCTGTCACGATCTACTCACTCGAGTGATTCGATGAAGCGCCGCTAAGCCGTGACGCTTGCCTCGTTTGGACTGCAGCTTCTCAACGGCCTCGCTTCCGCCTCTTCGCTGTTCCTCGTTGCCGCCGGCCTGACGCTGATCTTTGGCGTCACGCGCGTCGTCAACTTCGCGCACGGTTCGTTGTTCATGCTCGGCGCGTACTTCGCATGGTCGCTCGCCGAGCGGCTGGGCGACAGCCTTCCGGCCTTCGTTGCAAGCGTTGCGCTCGCCGCACTGGCCGTCGCCGCAATCGGTGCGTTGATCGAGGCCGTGCTGCTGAAGCGTCTCTACGACGCGCCGGAATTGCTCCAGCTCACGGCTACGTTCGGCGTCGTACTGATCGTGCGTGATGCCGTCCTGGCCGTCTTCGGCGCCGAGGACAAGCTCGGACCGCGCGTGCAGGGTCTCGATGGCGCATTGTCGATCGCCGGCCATCGCATGCCTGAATACGACCTCGCGCTGATCGTCGTCGGGCCGATCGTGCTGCTGCTCCTGACGTGGCTTGTCACGCGAACACGCTTCGGCGTGCTGATTCGCGCAGCCTCGGAGAATCGAACGATGGCTGCGGCACTCGGCATTCCGCAAGCGTTGCTCTACACGGCGGTCTTTGCGCTTGGTGCCTTTCTCGCCGGCATTGCGGGCGGATTGCAGTTGCCCCGCGAGCCGGCGAACCTGGGCATGGACCTCGCGGTCGTCGCCGAGGCGTTCGTCATCACCGTCGTCGGCGGGCTCGGCTCCATTCCCGGCGCCTTTGCCGCGGCCCTCCTGATCGGACTGACGAAGGCGCTTTGCATCGCGCTCGGCACGCAGACGCTGTTCGGGATCGTCATTGCGTTTCCGAAGCTGACGCTGGTCGCCGAGTTCATCGTGATGGCGATCGTGCTGGCGCTGAAGCCGCATGGTCTTGCCGGCAAGGCCGCCGTGTCGCCCGCAGTAACGCCGCTTCCGGAGCAACGGGCATTGGTGATCGTTCCCGGCCGTCGTGCGGCCATCGTGGCGCTGGTCACTTTCGTCGCATTCGCGTTGCTGCCGCTCATGCGCGACAGCTATCTGCTCGTGCTCGTCACCGACATCCTGATTGCGGCGTTGTTCGCTGCGAGTTTGCAGCTCGTCATGGGCACCGGAGGCATGGCGAGCTTCGGGCACGCCGCGTACTTCGGCGTCGGCGCGTACGCAGCCGCGCTCGCGTACAAGCACGGCTGGCCGATGCCCGCGGCGCTGGCGATTGCACCGGCCGCCGCGGGCATCGCGGCTTCGATGCTGGGCGGCTTCGCGGTGCGGTCGGCCGGCGTGTATCTCGCGATGTTGACGCTCGCCTTCGCGCAGATCGTCTGGTCGATTGCGTTCCAATGGGATGCGGTGACCGGCGGCAGCAATGGCATCGTCGGCGTTTGGCCGCCCGCGCTCCTCGCCGATCGCAGGAACTATTACCTGTTCACGCTCGTCGTCGTGGCGCTCGCGATGCTGGCGCTGGCGCACGTCACGCACTCGTCGTTCGGCTTTGCGCTACGCGGAGCGCGTGATTCGCCATTGCGCGCCGCCGCGTCGGGCATCGACGTGCGGATGGCGCGATGGCGGGCATTCACGCTGGCGGGCGGCTTCGCGGGCCTTGCCGGTGGCGTGTTCGCTTTCTCGAAAGGCAGCATCTCGCCCGAAACGCTTGCCATCCCGCGGTCGGTCGACGCGCTGATCATCGTGCTGCTCGGCGGGCTCAACGCGCTCGCCGGTCCGCTGATCGGCGCGGCGGTGTTCACAACGGTCAACGATTCGCTCGCGCGCGCGACGGACTATTGGCGCGCGGCGACCGGTGGCCTGATCCTCGCGATCGTGCTGTTGTTTCCGCTAGGCATCGGCGGAGCGCTGAGCCGACGTTTTGCGCGGCGCTCGAGATGACCGAGCCGGTCCTCGCGATCCGCGCGCTGTCCAAGGCATTCGACGGCGTCGAGGCCGTGCGCGAGGTCTCGTTCGACGTTCCGGCAGGAGAGCTCTGTGCGCTGATCGGCCCGAACGGCGCCGGCAAGACAACGTGCTTCAATTGCATCAACGGTCAGCTCCGACCCGATAGCGGGCGCGTACTGCTTGCGGGCGTCGACATCACCGGACGCTCCCCGCGCGACATCGCGCTCGCCGGCGTCGGCCGCACGTTCCAGGTCGCTGCGACGTTCGCGTCGATGACGGTGCGCGAAAACGTCGAGGTGGCGTTGCTGTCGCATGCCGGCGAAAGCGCCACGCTGCTCGGCCGCGTTTCCCCGACGCGACGTGCGCAAGCCGACGCGTTGCTCGCGCGCACCGGCATCGATGCGCTCGCCGATCACCATGTGGGCTCGCTTTCGTACGGCGATACGAAGCGCGTGGAGCTCGCGTTAGCGCTCGCCGGCAACCCGAAGCTCCTGTTGATGGACGAACCGACGGCGGGCATGTCGGCCGCCGATCGCGGCACGCTGATGGCGGAAGCGGCGCAGCGCGCGCGGCGCGATCGCGTCGCCGTGCTCTTCACCGAGCACGACATGGACGTCGTGTTCGGTCATGCCGATCGCGTGATCGTGCTGGACCGCGGACAGCTGATCGCGCAGGGGCCACCGGAGGCCATTCGCGCGGACGTGCGGGTGCAGGCCGTTTATCTTGGCACACCGATCACGCCGTCACCCACTCGGTGAATCGCTGCACATACGGCCGCACGACGAGCAGCACGGGACACGCGATCGCCCAGTTCGGCAGCCATGCGCGCACCCATCGCACGAAGAAGTCCGGCGGTAGGCCGACGTTGATGAGGGTCGCGATGCCGGAGATGACGAGCGTCATGATGCAGGTCAGCGCGGCGGCGAAGATCAGCGGCGCGAAACGTTTCGGGATCATCTTGTTTTCATGCGGTCAGCCGGTCGACACCGTCGCGTAGATCGTCGATCAGGTCGGCGGGCGACTCGAGCCCGATCTGCAGGCGCAGGCACGGACCGCCGGGATTCCATTGCGTCGCGCTGCGCGTGCGCTCGGGCCACGTCGGGATCATCAGGCTTTCGAAGCCGCCCCAGCTCCAGCCCATGCGAAACAGCCGCATGCCGTCGAGCATCGCGGCAATACGATCGCGCCCGACCGGCTGCAGTACGACGCCAAACAGACCGCCGGCCGCGCGGAAGTCGCGTTGCCAGAGGTCATGGCCTTGCGCGCCCGGCAACGCGGGATAGAGCACGTCGCGCACTTCCGGTCGCGAGCGAAGAAACGCGGCGACTTCGAGCGCGCTCGCCTGATGACGATGGAGCCGCGTCGGCAGCGTGCGCAATCCGCGAAGCGCGAGGAAGCAATCGTCCGACGACGCGGTCACGCCGATGTCGGTCCACAGCCGATGCAGCGGCTTGTGCAGCGATTCGCTCGTGATGATGACGCCGAGCATCAGATCGGAATGGCCGCCGATGTACTTGGTGACGGCGTGCACGGCGATGTCGACGCCATGGTCGAACGAACGAAAGCCGATCGGCGTCGCCCACGTGTTGTCGAGGATCACGATGACGCCGTGCGCATGCGCCGCTTGAGCGATCGCGGGAACGTCCTGCACTTCGAACGTCAACGAGCCGGGCGACTCGCAGAACACGATGCGCGTCGTCGGCTTGAGCAGCATCGCGATGTCCGCGCCGACGACCGGATCGTAGTACTCGACGTCGATTCCGAAGCGCTTCAGATGCAGCTCGCAAAACCGCCGCGTCGGACCGTACACGGCATCGGTGACGAGCAGATGATCGCCGGGCTCGAGCAGCGCGAGGAGCGGCATCGTCGTCGCGGTGAGGCCTGACGGAACCGCAAGCGCGGCATAGCCGCCTTCGAGCGCGGCGATCGCCGATTGCAGATCGGTTACCGTCGGCAGTCCGTGCAGTCCGTAAGCGGGCTCACGGGACTCGCCGCGCTGCGCCGCTTCGAGCTCGTCCATGGTTTGAAACAGGATCGTCGACGCGCGATAGACGGGCGTACTGACTGCACCGATGTGACGCCACGGATCGCGGCCCAGATGCACGGCCAGCGTCTCGTGCGACAGCGAACACTTGTCGTCGGCGTTCGTCATCGCGATGCGGTCGGCTGAAGCTGCAACATGCCGATGATCCGCTCGATCTGCTCCTCGACGGCCATGTCGATCGGTATGGCGACGGCGTCCGTCGGCGCTTCCAGCGTCGCGAACTGGCTCTTCAGCAGCGTCGGCGGCATGTAGCGGTGAGAACGCGTGGCGAGCCGCGACGCGATCGTGTCGTGATCGCCGAGCAGATGAACGAAACGCACGTCGCCGGCGCGGGCAAGACGTTCCCGATACCGCGCCTTCAACGCCGAGCAGGCGAGCACCGCATGACCGCCGCGCGCGAGGATGGCCCGCATTTCCACCGCGAGCCCATCGAGCCATGGCCAGCGGTCATCGTCGGCTAACGGGATGCCGGCGGCCATCTTCTGGACGTTGACCGACGGATGAAAGTCGTCCGCATCGAGAAACGGCCATGCGAGCCTGTCCGCGAGCGCCGCACCGACCGTCGACTTGCCGCACCCGGTGACGCCCATGACGACGACGATCACGCGTCGCTCTGGCCGCGCGTCACCGCGTGCCCTCCGAACGCGCGGCGCATCATCGCGAGCATCCGGTTGCCGAAGTCCGCGTTGCCTTGCGAATCGAAGCGGCTCATCAACGCGAGCGCGAGCACCGGCGCCGCGACGCCCTGCTCGATCGCTTCGTTGACCGTCCATCGGCCTTCGCCGGAGTCTGCAACGATCGGTGCGATGCCGGTCAGCGTCGCATCGTCGCGCAGGAAGTCGGCGGTCAGATCGAGCAGCCACGAGCGCACGACGCTGCCGTGCCGCCAGCTCTCGGCGACGGCCGCGAGGTCGAGGTCGAACTCCTTCTTTCCCTCGAGCAACGCAAAGCCTTCGGCCATCGCCTGCATCATTCCGTATTCGATGCCGTTGTGAATCATCTTGACGAAATGACCCGAGCCCGAGGGTCCGCAGTGCAACCAGCCGCGGTCCGGGGCGGGTGCAAGGATCCGTGCATAGGGTTCGATGAGACGCGCCGCCTCGTCGCTGCCGCCGAACATCAGCGCGTAGCCGTTGTCGAGGCCCCACACGCCACCCGAAACGCCGCAATCCACGAAGTGCAATCCCGCTGATGAAAGCGCCACCGCCCGACGCTGCGAGTCCTTGTAGTTCGCATTGCCGCCGTCGACGATGACGTCGCCGCGCGCAAGCTCCGGCCATACGTCCTGCACGGCGAGCTCGGTGACGCGTCCGGCAGGCACCATGAGCCAGACAATGCGCGGTGGCGCAAGCGCTTTTCCAAGATCGATGAGCGACGCTACCTCCGCAATGACACCCTCGGCGTGAAGCGCCTCACGAACGCCCGAATCAGGGTCATAGCCGACGACACGCACACCGCCGCGAGCGAGCCGGCGCGCCATGTTGCCGCCCATGCGGCCCAGACCGACGAGACCGATCTCCATGTCAGTGCGCAGGGCCGCCCCAAGCACTGACGGCGCCCCCCTTGGGGGCAGCGAGCGAAGCGAAGCGTGGGGGTCGTTTCATCCTAGAGGCGCCGGGCCGCCGCAAGCCACTGGCCGCGCCCCCTCGGGGGGCAGCGAGCGAAACGAGCGTGGGGGCCGTTCATCCGGTCGATGCTATCAAACGTTATCGAGAACGACGCGTGACGAACACCGCGGCAGCGGTCAGGATGCCGGCACCGATCAGCGTGCTCACCGCGGGAGTCTCGTTCAACAACCAGGCGGCCAGCGCTATACCGTAGACCGGCTCGAGCGCCGCGACGACGCTCGCCGTATGCGCGCTGACGCGTCGCAAGCTCAGGATGAACAGCGAATGAGCCAGCGCGGTGAAGACGACACCCAGCGCCGCGATCAACAGAAGGTCGCGCGTTGTAACGGACGGCAGCGCGTCGCGACCGATGATGACAAGCGGCAGCAGCACGAGCGCAGCGAACGTGTTCTGGCCGAGCGCAAGCACGATCGGCTCGTGCGCTTGCGCATAGCGACGATTGCGGACCGCGAGCAACGCGAACGTGAACGCCGAGACGAGGCCCCACGCCAGCCCGCGAACGGTCGCCTCACGCGGATCGAACACCGGAACGATGACCCAGAGTCCGAACACGACGACGAGCGAGATGGCGATGTCGGTCGCACCGACCCGCCGGCGCAGGAGGATCGCTTCGAGCAGCAGCACGAACACCGGAAACGCAGCGTAGCCCACGAGACCGACGGCGACACTCGACGCCTGGATGGCTTCGAAGAACGTCACCCAGTGGACCGCGAGGATCACGCCGTTCGCGAGCAGGCCACGTTCGAGCCGCACGGTCTTGGCCATCGCCATCACGACGATCGCCAGCGTGAGCGCCGCGACGGCCGTACGACCGAGAACGATGGCGACCGGCGGCCACGCGAGCCATTGCGCGAACAATGCAGCGCCGCCGAACAGCGCGACAGCGACATGCAACGCGACGAGCGCGCGCGGCTCCTGCATGTGATCGATGCACCCACGTGTCGCTTGAGGAGCGCCATTCTGCCAGCGGTTTGACGCTAGAATCGCTCGATCCGAGTTGTCTCGCCATGCCATTGTCAGGAGCACCGATGCCGACCTCACCCACGCCGAAGGAGATCCTGGCCAAGGTGAAGAATTCCCCGGGCAACCGTGTCAAGGTCGCGGTTGTCGACATCGACGGCATCCTGCGGGGCAAGTACATCCACAAGGAGAAGTTCGTCTCCGCGCTCGAAGGCGGCTTCGGCTTCTGCGACGTCGTCTACGGCTGGGACAGTCACGATCAGTGCTACGACAACACGACGCTGACCGGTTGGCACAAGGGTTTCCCGGACGCGGTCGCGCGCATCGACGTCGAGACGCATCGCAACGTGCCATGGGACGACGGTGTCGACTTCTTTCTCGGGTACTTCATTCGCTCCGGACCTCGAGGCCGCGAAGAGCCTTTGCCGATCGATCCGCGCCAGGTGTTGCGTCGGGTGCTCGAGCGCGCCGGGAAGCTCGGCGTCGTCCCGATGTGCTCGATGGAGTTCGAGTTCTTCAACTTCGCCGAAACGCCGCAGTCGTGGGCGGCGAAGAAGGGCGTCGGTCCCGAGCCGATCACGCCGGGCATGTTCGGTTACTCGCTGCTGCGCGTGAACCACGCGCGCGAGTACTTCAAGGCGCTGTTCGATGACTGCGAGGCGTTTCGCGTGCCTATCGAGGGATTGCACACCGAGACGGGACCCGGTGTCTACGAGGCGGCAATCGTCTACAGCGAGGCGTTGGAAGCCGCCGATCGCGCCGTCTTGTTCAAGACCGGTGCGAAGGAGATCGGCGCGCGCTTCGGCATCATGCCGAGCTTCATGGCGAAATGGAGCCAGCAATACCCCGGCTGCTCGGGGCACGTGCATCAAAGCCTTTCCGACGGCAAGAAGAACGTGTTCTACGACGCGAAGGGCCGCAGCGGCATGAGCAAGCTGTTCGAGAGCTTCCTCGCCGGGCAGCTCGCCAGCCTGCTCGAGTTCGCGCCGATGATGTGGCCGACGATCAACAGCTACAAGCGACTGGTCGACGGTTTCTGGGCGCCGGTCAAGCCGACGTGGGGCGTCGACAACCGCACGGCGAGCTTCCGTGTCATTCCGGGCTCGGCGAAGAGCACGCGGCTCGAGACGCGCTGCCCCGGCGCAGACGCGAATCCGCATCTCGCGATCGCGGCTTGCCTCGCCGCCGGCCTCGACGGCATCGAGCGCAAGCTCAAGCTCGACACACCGCCGATCCACGGCACGAACATCGGCGGCGAGAACGTGCTGCGTGCGCCCCGGACGTTGATCGAAACGACGCAGATCTTCCGGCGATCCGAGCGCGCCCGCGACTGGTTCGGCGACGATTTCGTCGAGCACTTCGCAGCGACGCGGGAATGGGAATGGCGGCAGTGGCAGGATGCCGTCACCGACTGGGAACTGAAACGCTACTTCGAAATCATCTGATGCTGCGATTCCTGATCCTCATCGTCGCCGCGGCGCTCAGCTGCACGAGCGGCGCGAAGACGCTGCGTTTCGCCAGCGCGTTCGATCCGCAGACGATGGATCCGCATTCGATCGCGCTGCTGTACCACTCGCGCGTCAACACGCAGATCTACGAAGCGCTGGTCAATCGCGATCGCAACTTCGCGCTCGAAGGATCGCTTGCGCTGTCGTGGGCTGCGGTCGATGCGAAGACGTGGCGCTTCAAGCTGCGCCCGAACGTCCGCTTCCACGACGGCACGCTGATGACCGCCGACGACGTCGTGTTCTCGATCGAGCGCGCGCTCGCGAAGACGTCGCAGCGCTCGTTCCAGCTTCGCGGCGTGACGGGTGCGCGAAAGGTCGACGACGACACGATCGACGTCGTGCTCGCGGCCCCCGACGCCGTGCTGCCCGAGAAGTTGGTGTTCATCCACATCATGAGCCGCGCGTGGGCGACGAAGCACAACGTGCTGCTGCCGCAGGACTACAACGCGAAGCAGGAAACGTATGCGGTCCGCAACGCCAATGGCACCGGCCCCTACCGCCTTGCGAGCTACGAGCCGGACAACCGATTGACGCTCGTCGCACACCCGCAATGGTGGGGAAAGCGCGGCAACGTGGAGGAAGCGGTCTACGTCGTCATCCAGTCGGATGCGACGCGGCTGGCGGCGCTCGCCTCCGGCCAGGTCGATTTCGTCGTCGATCCGCCGTTCCAGGACGTCCCGCGCCTGAAGAGCGAGAAGCGCTTCAAGCTGACCGAGGTCCCGGACATCGGCACGCAGTATCTGGGCTTCGACCAGAGCCGCGATGAACTGCAGCATGCCGACGTCAAAGGGCGCAATCCGTTCAAGGATCTTCGCGTACGGCGCGCGATCTACCAGGCGATCGACATCGATGCGATCGTCGCGAAGGTGTTGCGCGGCCAGGCGACGCCAACCGGGTCGCACGTCAGCAAGCTCGTCGACGGCTACCTACCCGAGCTCGAGAAGCGGTTGCCCTACGATCCGAACGCGGCGCGAGCGCTGCTCAAGGAGGCCGGGTACGCCGATGGCTTCGGCGTGACGCTCGATTGCGTCAACATCGCGTTTCGCTCGGCCGTCTGCCAGGCGATCGCCGGCATGCTCGCGCAGGTCAACATCCGCGTGAATTTCCAGCCGCATCCGACGGCAACGTTCTTTCCGAAGCTGACGCAGGCCACGTCGAGCTTCTTCGAGTTCGGCTGGACGCCGATCCCGGATGCCTGGCCGATGCTCAACGCCGTCGTCCGAAGCTTCGGCGACGCTGGCGCCGGCGCATTCAACGGCGGCCGCTACTCGAATCCGAAGGTCGACGCGTTGGTCGACGGATTGCGCACCGAGCCGGATCTCGCAAAACGACGCAGCATGGTGCAGGACGTCTTGCGCATCATGCACGCCGATGTTCCGCTCGTGCCGCTTTACCGGCGCACGCTGGGCTGGGTGATGCGGCCTGGCATCTCGGTCGTGCAATGGCCGAACGACATCCTGGAGCTTCGCTTCGTTTCGATCGATTGAACCGCCGATGAACGACCCCCACGCGCGCTCCGCTCGCTGCCCCCCGAGGGGGCGCAGCGTCGGTCGGCGCGGCCCTTCCCGACTGACACCATGACTGTGCATCGCTTTGCGTTCCCGACGGCCATCCATTTCGGCTCTGGCGTTGCGAAAACCGTTGGCGCTCATCTCGCCGGGCTTGGCAAGGGCCGGCCGCTCGTCGTTACCGACAAGGCGTTGGCCCAATTGCCGGTGGCGAAAGCGTTCGTCGCCTCGTTGCGCACGGCGGGACTCGACGTCGCCGTGTTCGATGGCGTGTTCGGCAACCCGATGGCGTCGCAGGCGAATGCCGGTGGCGAAGCGTACCGCATGCATCGCGCCGATTGCGTGATCGGCTTCGGCGGCGGCGCCGCCGTCGATGTCGCGAAGATCGTCGGCGTGCTTGGCACTGCTGGCGGCGATGCGCTGGAATACGCCTACGATCATCCGCAGGTGCGCCCGATTCCCGATGATCTGGCGTACTTCATCGCGCTGCCCACGACATCGGGCACCGGCTCCGAAGTCGGCCGTTCGAGCGTCATCTCCGACGACGAGTCGCACGTCAAGCGCATCGTGTTCTCGCCGAAGATCCTGGCGAAGGCGGTGTTCGCCGATCCAGAATTGACGCTCGACCTGCCGCCGGCGGTCACCGCCGCAACGGGCATGGATGCGTTGACGCACAACGTCGAGTCCTATCTGTCACCCGCCTATCATCCGTTGTGCGACGGCATAGCGCTCGAAGGCGTGCGCATCGCCGCGCGAGCGCTGCCCCGCGCCGTTGAAAATGGCCGCGATCTTGCCGCGCGCGCCGACATGATGATGGCGTCGATGATGGGCGCGATCGCATTCCAGAAGGATCTTGGTGCCGTGCATTCGTGCGCGCACGCGCTTTCGACGGTTGCCGACCTGCATCATGGCCTCGCGAACGGCATCATGATCGACCACGTCATGCGCTTCAATCGCGACGCTGCGACGGCGAAGATGGCGGAGCTCGCGCGCGTCGCAGGCGTACCCGGCGCCGATCGCGGCGACGAAGACGCACGCGCCGAAGCATTCATCGACTGGCTCACGGCGCTCAAGGCGCGACTCGGCATTCCGGCGAAGCTGTCCGATTACAAGGGCTCGCGACCGGTGACCCGCGACGATCTCCCGGCGCTGGTGCGCATCGCCGAGGCCGACATCTGCCATCAGACGAACCCGCGCAAGTGCTCGGCAGAAGATTTCAGGACGCTGTTCGAGGCGGCGTGGTGAGCCCGCTGCTTCGCATCGGCATCTCGGCGTCGTTCTTTCACGCCGACGCGACACGCGCGATCTTCAAGGGAATGACGCTGCAGTACATCGAGCAGAGCCTCGCGCACTGGGTGATGCAGCGTGACGCGATCGCGTTCATGGTGCCCTCGCCCGACGGCTCGACGCGCCGGCCCGCGAGCAAGGTCACCGTCGATGCCTATGCCGAATCGCTCGACGGACTCGTGCTGATGGGCGGCTCCGACGTCGCGCCCGAGAGCTACGGCGAGAAGCC
>DATLNR010000130.1:0-6016 GCA_035536655.1 Casimicrobiaceae bacterium | reverse complement strand
AGCGGCAGCCCGCACCACTTGTTCATGGAAACGATCAAGACCGAGCAAGGGTTGTCGATTCAGCACGTTCCATACAAGGGAACGGCCGGAGCGATCGCCGATCTGCTCAGCAACGGTGTGCAGATCATGTTCTGCGATGCGACGATCGCGCTGCCGAACATTCAGGCCGGCAAGGTGGTCGCGCTCGGAACGTCTGCCGCCAAGCCGACGCAACTCGTGGCCAACGTGCCGCCGATCGCCGCGACGATTCCGAACTTCGATTGGCAAGCGTGGCAGGGCATCGTCGCGCCGGCCGGAACGCCGAAGGAGGTCATCGCGTTGCTCTCGAACGAGCTCAACAAGCTGCTCGACAACGCCGACTTTCGCGCGCAGCTCGTGAAGTTCGGCATGGAGCCGTACGCGCCGCAGACGCCGGAGCAGTTTGCGGCCGTCATCGTCGCGGAGCAGCCGCGCTGGATCAAGGCGATCCGGGATTCGGGCGCGAAGGTCGAGTAACTGGTTGGAGACGCAAGCATGGCAAGCCCGGTCATCGATGTTCACACGCACGTCCTCACCGAGGCGTGGTTCTCCTTGCTGAAGGAGCACGGCGCGCCGCGCTACAGCGTGAAAGAGGTCGTCGGCGGATTGCGCGCGATCCACCTTGATGGCGCACCGTTCATGACGCCGGTGCCGCCGATGTTCGACTACGATCTGCGGCTTCGGACGATGGACGAACACGGCGTTGACATCTGCGTCGTGTCGCTCACCTGTCCGAACGTGTTCTGGGGTGGCCCCGACGTCAGCCTCGAAGCCGCGAAGATCATGAACGACGACATGGCCGCGGCGCAGACTGCGCACCCGGATCGGCTGCGTTGGTTCGCCTCACTGCCGTGGCAGTACCCGGAGCGAGCACTTGCGGAGCTCGATCGCGCACACGGCGCCGGCGCTTCCGGCGTGATGGTGCTCGCCAACATCGACGGCCGTTCGCTCACCGATCCGGCGTTCGCGCCGATCTGGGCCGCAATCGACGACAAATCGCTGCCGGTGCTCGTGCACCCCACGGCGCCGCCTGGCGTCGCCGATATGGACATGGAGCGATTCCAGCTCACCGCATCGCTCGGTTTCACGTTCGACACGTCGCTTGCCGTCGCGCGCATGATCTACGACGGCTTCTTCGAACGCTGTCAGCGCTTGAAGATCATCGCCGCGCACGGCGGCGGGGCGCTGCCGTACTTGATCGCGCGGATGGATCAGTGCTTCGAAAACATTCCCGCGTGCCGCGAGAAAATCAACGTGCGGCCGTCGGAGTACATGGCGAAGATCTACGCCGACGCCGTGCTGTTCGCGCCGGAGGCCCTGACGCTATGCGTCGAGCGGTTCGGTGCCGACAACGTGATGTACGGCTCCGACTATCCGCACACGATCGGCGACATGCCGGGCTGCCTCGCGCGGGTCAACGGACTGCCGGTGGTTCAGCGTGACAAGGTCAGGGGCTCGAACGCGCGGCGGATCTTCGGATTCTAGCGGACGTCGAACAGCGCCGGCACGCCCCTCAATCGGGCTTGGCGCCCGATGCTCGCACGATCGGTAGCCAACGATTCAAATCGGCGGCGATCAATGCGGCGAATTCATCGGGCTGCATCGGTGTTGCCAGCTCGAACCCTTGCAGTCCGAGCTTATCCCGGGTGTCCAGCGCTGCAAGGATCCGTGACAGCTCGCCGTGCAATCTTTCCACGATCTTCGGATCCGTACCCGCCGGCGCAACGAAGCCGGCCCAGGTGTCGACCTCGAAACCCTTGATGCCTTGCTCGTCGAGCGTCGGAACCTGCGGCATTGCCGGCGAGCGCCGCAGGCTGGTGACGCCGAGCGCCTTCAGCCTGCCGTCCCTGATCGCACCGATCACCATCGGCACATTGAAGAAGCCCATCGTTACCTCTTTTGCCATCACAGCCAGGACGCCACGCGGCGCGCTGGTGTAAGGGACGTGAACGAGATCGGTGCCGGTGGCGCGACCGAACAAGACGCCGGCGAGGTGATGGCTGGTGCCGCTGCCTCCCGACGCAAACGTCGACCGGCCCGGGCGGTTCTTCGCAGCGGCAACCAGCTCCGCTGGAATCGTAGCAGCATTTGCGGGATGCACGATCAGTACCGTGGCCGCTCGTGCAAACAACGCGATCGGCGCGAAGTCCTTACGCGAGTCGTAACCTGGGCGGCCATAGATGCCCTGATTGAAAACCAGCGTTCCTTGTGAAGCGAAGCCGATCGTGTAACCGTCGGGCGCGGCGCGTGCCAGCTCCGAGGTTCCGATCGTGCCGCCGGCCCCCGGCTTGTTCTCGACGACGACCGGCTGGCCAAGCACCTTCGACAGTTCCTGCGCGACGAAGCGCGATCCGATGTCCGCGGTGCTCCCCGCTGCGAGCGGGACGATCAGCCGAATCGGCTTGACGGGATACGGCTGCGCGAACGCGCCTCCGGACATTGCCGCAATCGCGATGGCGATGAACGCGCAGGAGCGTAGACCGAGCCCGATCGCAATCGACCGCATGACCCAGATTATCCAGTCGCGCCGCCGGGAGGAGGGACGTTTTGTCGAACTAGATCAGGCCCTGGATTGGCGCCGTATCGAATGCGATCGCCGCTGCCTGGTCTTCGTTCAGGCGTTCGCCCGCACGCAACCAAGTCTCGATGGCATCGCGCGAATGCTCCATCGCGGCACGTTCGAGCACGCGTTGCTGCATCGGCAGGGCGATCATCCCTTGCGGCTCTCGCTGCGGCAGCTTGGTGCACGCGTACCCGGAGATCAAAACGGCGCGTTGCGCATCGTCGCGTCGGGCATGCTGCAGGGCCGCCGCCATCAGCGGGGCGAAGGTCACGCCGAGCAGCCGGTGATGGTCGAACGCTTCGCGCGCCAGCGGAACGATGTCCGCGTCATCGCCACGCCACGCCAGCGCGACCGCAAGTGTGCTGAGGCGAAACTCCAGTCCGTACGGCGCGTTGATCTTGCGCAGACCCTCGACCGACCTGCGCACCGTTTCGATGGCACCATCCAAGTCGCCGGCGTCGAGCTGAGCGCTACCCACGTTGCCAAGCGCCACGTTCTCGCCAAGTGCATCGCCGGCAAGACGATTGAGCTCGACTTGCCGTCGAAACGCTGCGATCGCGAGCTCGGCCTCGCCGCGTCGCAGATGGCAGTGTCCCTGAGTCGCCGCGAGCGACGCCTGTTTCCGTAACGGCGAATCGTCCGTAACGAGCTTCTCGGCCTCGTGCAAGGCGCGCGCCGCTGACGGCATCTGATCTCGCAATGCGCCGATCGTCGCGACGAGCAGCAGCGCATGTCCGAGCCGGTCCGCGTCGTCGAGTTGCCGATACAACGCTTCGGCGCGACGCGCGGCTTCCCAATGCTCGGCGCGGCCCGCTCCCTTCGTGAGGCGCGCAAAGCCAAGACAAAAGTCCGCCTCGATTTCGGTCGAAAGACTCGACGGCACCGGCAGCAGACGAAGCATGCGCTGGGCACCTTCGCCGCTCAATCCGTTCAGGAGCCAGACCGGCCAGCATTTTCCGAGCAGCTGATAGACAAGCGCGGGCTCGTCCGTGGCGGCCTGCGCCCAGTCGAGCGCCGCGCGCAGATTTCCGAGCTCCTGGACGGCGCTACGGTGTTCGGCAGGCGATGAGTCCCACCACGCGGCCTCGATCGTCACCATCAACTGGCACATTGCTTGCGCGTGACGCCGGAGCATCGCTTCGGAATCGCCGGACGCCGCAAGCTGCTCGAGTGCGAACGCACGCGTGGTTTCGAGCAGACGATAGCGAGGCTCGGAACCCGCGTCCGCAATCACGAGCGACTTGTCGACCAGATGGCCCAGGAGATCGAGCACCAGCCATTGATCGATAGCGGCATCGCTGACGACGCTTTGCGCGAGATCCAGACCGAAGCCACCGGCGAACACGCCGAGCCTGCGAAACACCGTTTGCTCGTCAGCGGACAAGAGATCGTGGCTCCATTGCAGCGCTGCACGCAGCGTCTGATGGCGGCGCAGCTTCATGCGCATGCCGCCGCTCAACACGTTGAAGATCTGGTTGAGGCGTGCATGCAGGCCGTGCACGCCGAGCAGCGGAACGCGCGCCGCTGCCAGCTCGATTGCGAGCGGGATGCCATCCAGTCGCCGGCAGATGTCGACGACGATGGCCACATTGTCGTCGGCCAGGCGAAATCGCGCGTCGACCGCATGCGCGCGCTCGACGAACAGCGCCACGGCACCGAAGTCCGCGGCATCCTCGAGCCGCGCACTGACGGGAATCGCCAATGCGCCGAGGCGATAGACCTGCTCGTCGCGGCACTTGAGCGACTCCTGCGACGTGACGAGAAGCCGAACATTCGGCGCGCGTGCGCGCAGTCCGTCGATCAAGGACGCGACGTCCTCCGCGAGGTGCTCGCAATTGTCGAGAACGATCAGCAGGTGCCGATTGGCGAGTGCCCACGCGATCGCCTCCTGCGGCGGCCGACCGGCGGGCGTTTGAATGCCGAGCGCTCCTCCAATCGTGCTGGCGATCTGCGATCCCTCGTTGATCGGTGCGAGCTCGACCCACCAGCGACCATCCTGCGATTCGAATCCGGCGGCCGCCGCGGCGGCCAGCGCGAGACTTGTCTTGCCGATGCCCGCCGCACCGACGATCGACACGACCGAATGCTCGCGCAGCAGCAGATCCACGGCTTCGAGATCCTGCGCGCGACCGAACAGCGCCGGGGAAGCCGGCAGGTTGCCGCGAACTGTCTGGGAAGCGGGCGACCAGTCACCGTCGACGCGGGTATCGATGACCTCGATCGGCATCACGAACCGATAGCCGCGTCCCGGAATCGTGGCGATGGCACGCGGCCCGAGGAGCTTGCGCAGCGCCACCATGTGCACGAGGAGATTGTTTTCCTCGACGACAAGGTTCCGCCACACGATATCCATCAGCTCATGCTTGCTGACCACACGGTCGCGCCGCTCGACCAGCGCCAGCAGCACGTCGAACGCTCGTGCGCCGATCCGGGCCGGCGTTCCGTCGATCAGCACTTGGCGATGCATCGCGTCAATCTCGATGGCGCCGCTGCGGTAGCTGCTGGTGGATTCGGTCGCCCGGCCGTCCATGGTGCTAGCGTAGGCCGACCGGCGTCGTACGGGAAGCACCGGATGTCTCGATTAACAACGATTAATCCGCCACCCAATGACAGCGAAGGATCAAGCCGGGGACGCTGGACCGCCACAGCGACGAGGAGAGCCGATGACCCGGAGCACGAGTCTTCGAACGCTGCTGTTCGCGACGATGGTTGCAGGCGTCACGACGGTCGGCGCGCAGCCTTCGACATTTCGCATCACGCAGGTCTATTCGACGCTCGACGGCGCGGTTCAGTACGTCGAGCTGACCGAAAGCGCCGGGCTGAACGGACAACACCGCCTCGCTGGCTTGACGTTGACCAGCGAGCACAACGGCGTCGTCAAGCGGTTCATGTTCACCGAGGACCTGCCGACCGATCAGACGGCTTATCGATCGATCATCGTATCGAACACGTCACTGACATTGATCTTCGGATCGATAGGTTCGCTCTTTGCGCCCGTGTTCTTCGAGTACACCCCGGATGTGAAGTGGTTGCCGACTCGTTTCCTTCCCACCGACGGCGGAACGCTGGATTTTGCCGGCGTGGATCAGATGAAGTACGCCGCCCTGCCGAACGATGGCGCTACGGCACTCTACCGCGACGGCGCGGCCAGGCAGGCCACGGTTCCCGACCACGCTCGCGGTCAGCGAAACAACGTTTTCCACAGTTGGGTTTATGCCGTTGAGTACTACCACGCGGCGACTGATCGTTACTTCATTAGCGCCTCCGCGCCGGACATCGAGGCGCTGGACAGCGGCCGACTGCCCGGCTGGAGCAGAACCGACGAGTCGCTGTCGGTCGGCGCTTCCCCAATCACGTCACCGTATCTTCGTCAGCCGGTGTGCCGCTTTCACATACCGCCCGGCGAAGGCGATTCGCATTTTTTATCGGCGTCCA
>DATLNR010000129.1:0-77099 GCA_035536655.1 Casimicrobiaceae bacterium | reverse complement strand
TTCGACATGGGCGGCACCACCGCCAAAGGCTGTGTGGTGCGCGATCACCTTCCCCTCAAGCGCTACGAGCTGGAAGTTGCCCGCGTGCACGAGTTCAAGCGGGGAAGTGGTCTTCCGATCAAGATTCCGGTGCTCGACATGATCGAGATCGGCGCGGGCGGCGGTAGCCTGGCGGATCTCGACCCACGCGGTGTGCTGCGGGTCGGACCACGCAGCGCGGGTGCGGATCCGGGACCCGCGTGCTATGGGCGCGGCGGCAAGGAACCGACGCTGACCGACGCCAATTTGATCCTCGGCTATCTCGACTCCGCCTCGTTTCTCGGCGGCCGCATGCGTCTTGACGTCGGCGCCGCACGTGACGCCATGCGGCAACGCATCGCGGGGCCGCTGGAAATCGACGTCGAGCGAGCGGCTTGGGGCATCCACGAAGTGATCAACGAAGACGTGGCCAAGGCGTTTCGCATCCACGCGTCCGAGCGCGGTGTCGACTATCGGCGCTGCAGCATGATCGTGTTCGGCGGGTCCGGTCCGGTGCACGGCGTGCGCGTGGCACGCAAGCTGCGCATCCCGCGCGTCGTGTGCCCGAGCGGCGCCGGCGTCATGTCTGCGTTCGGATTGCTGGCGAGCCCGGTCGGCTTCGAACTCGTCCAGTCGCTGCGCGTGCCGCTCGCTGCAATTACGCCCGAGCGCTTCGCGGAGATCACCGGCGATCTGGAAGCGCGGGTACGCGCGCAGCTCAAGTCCACCGGCACCGACGCCGCGGAATCACACGTGCTGCTGCGGCTCGACATGCGGTACGAGGGGCAGGGCTACGAGGTCGAGGTACGGGTTCCTCCCATCGACGCCACACGGGCCCTGGCCGAATTGCCGGCGCGCTTTGCGAGTGCGTACGCGGCGATCTTCGGCATGAGTTTCGCCGATCGTTCCATCGAAATCATTGCGTGGAAGTGCGAAGTGCACGGTCCGGTTCCCGGCGAGGACGCCGCCTATCGTCTGCGCACGCCGGCCGTTTCGGCTAATGCCTTGCGCGGGCGACGTCCGGTGTACTTGGGGGCAACCAATGGCTACGCCGATTGCCCCGTGTACGACCGCTACGGACTGGCGCCGGGCGTTGAAGTTGCCGGACCGGCGCTCATCGAGGAGGCCGAATCCACATGCGTGCTCGCGCCGGGCGATCGCGCCCGCGTCGACGACCAGCGCAACCTGATCATCGACATCGGAGGGAGCAACGGATGAGCGTCGACGTCATTTCGCTGGGTATCCAGTGGGACCGCCTGATCTCGATCGCGGATGAGATCATCAATACGCTCGTGCGTTCGTCATTCTCGACCAACGTGCGCGAAAGCTACGACTTGTCGTGCGTCGTGTTCGACAGCCGGGGCCGCTCGATCGCGCAAGGCGCGTACAGCGTTCCTTCGTTCACCGGCACCGCGCCGGCGACGCTCGCGGCGATGCTCCAGCGCTTCCCCGCGGCGAGCCTGCGACCTGGCGACGTCGTCATGACCAACGACCCCTGGATCGGCACCGGCCATCTCTTCGACATCAACGTGATGCAGCCGGCGTTTCGCGACGGTTGCATCGTCGGCTACACGATGAGCATCACGCATCTGCCGGACATCGGGGGCGCGGGCTACTCCGCGTCGGCAGGCGAGGTGTTTGAGGAGGGGCTGCGGTTGCCGATCTGCATGCTCGCGAAACAAGGTCAACTCAATGAACCCCTGCTGGAGCTGATCCGCGCCAACGTCCGCGTGCCCGAGCAGACGCTGGGCGATTTGCTGGCCAACTACGCATGCACGACCGTGGGCGGCCGCATGCTCAACGAATTCATGGACGAGTACCGCATCGACACGATCGACTCGCTGGCCGATGCGATCCTGGAGCAATCCGAACGCTCGATCCGCGACCAGATCGCGCTGCTGCCGGAAGGCGTGTACCGCAACCGCGTCGAGCTCGAAGGCCAGGACGGACCCTTGATGCTCGCCTGCGAAGTCACGATTCGCGGCGGCGAGGTGCTCGTCGATTTCGCGGGCACGAGTGACGCGATCAAAACTGCGATCAACGTGCCGCTGTGCTACACGCGGGCGATGACGTGCTATGCGATCAAGTGCCTGACCACGCCCCGCATCCCGAACAACCAGGGCAGCGTGCGACCCATCTCGGTGTCGGCGCCGGTTGGCTGCCTGCTCAACGCGGTGTCGCCGTCAGCCACCGGCGGTCGACACATCGTCGGACACTTCGTGGTGCCGCTGATCTTTGGTGCGCTTGCCGACGTCGTGCCCGATCGCGTGCAGGCCGATTCGGGGATGCTCAATTTGATCAACGTGCAGGGGCAAACGCGCGACGGGCGGGGCGTATCCAGCATCTTCTTCGCAGCGGGCGGCTACGGTGCGCTGGACGGCCTGGACGGCGCGCCGACCACGCCGTCGCCGTCGAACATGACCGGCAGCTCGATCGAAGTGTGGGAAAACCTGACGGGAATGTTCGTCGAGTCGAAGGAGCTGCTAGCCGACAGCGGCGGAGCCGGCGAGTTTCGCGGCGGACTTGGGCAGCGCATCGAGTTCATCAACGACAGCGGCAACGACATCGCCATCGCCTGCCTCGCAGGCCGAACCGAATTTGCTCCGCAGGGCGCGCGCGGCGGCAGTCCCGGCACGCTCCGCGAAATCCGTGTGAACGGGCAGACCGTCCATCCAAAAGGCCGCTACGTGCTTGCCCCGGGCGACCGGCTGACGACGTTAGAGGCCGGCGGCGGCGGCTTCGGCGACCCCCGACGGCGCGATCGCGCTGCGCTTCGCCGCGATGTCGAACAGGGCCTCGTGACCGCGACGAGCGCGATCGAGAATTACGGCATGCCCGCGGAGCCGCAGGCGTCGTGCGAGGCGCACCCCACCTTGGACGTTGCGTAGAACGTGGGAGGGTACGGTAGCGCGCGTGGAGCGCACCGGTCTCCATGATGCAACGCGAGCCTCGCGACCACGGCGGTAAGCGCCCGAGTGACGGCAGGTCGAGCACATCGATGTCGACCGAAAATGCCCACGTCCACGCACCGCCTTGCGCACTTCGCTGTGCAGGCTCTCGATCGCGTTGGTGGTGTAGATGATTCGACGGACAGCGGCGGGAAAGGCAAAGAACGGAATCACCTGTTCCCAGTTGCGTAGCGCGAAACGGCCTGTCTCGCGAGCGGGAGGAGTGCGCCGAAAACGCTGCTTTCGTCACAGCTTGTGACTACAGCCGGATTGCGTCGATGCGAGCTAATACTGTGTTGGTCGTCGAACGTATGCCAACCAAGCAAGGGTACATATGTCTACGGGTACTGCGAGGTAATGTGCGGCGTCCGGCCACGACCGGCATCAGAAACTTTGCTCACCGCTAAACAGTCGCCAACACGACTATGATGTGATCGATCCGCACCACGTTGGATGTGTTGATGATGATTACCGGCTTTCACGCATTGCGTTACGTTCTCGCGACGATTTGTCTGACCGGCGCTCTCACGCAGACGTCGTTTGGTCAAACCGTCTTCGACAGCAACTTGCAGGTGCGCGAAGTCGCTGCTGGCTTGGCCGCGCCCACGGCGATGGCGTTCATTGGCACGAACGACATCCTGGTGCTGCAGAAAAACGACGGCCGCGTACGCCGCGTGTTGAACGGCGTCCTTCAAGCGGGCCAGGTGTTGGATGTTGCGGTCGATAACGCTTCGGAACGAGGTCTGCTCGGAATTGCGTTGCATCCCAACTTTCCTGCCACACCTTCCGTTTATCTCTATTACACGCAAAGCAGCACCGCGAGCGATACCTCCGGCTCGCCAGCTCCGACAGGCAATCACGTTTATCGCTATACCTGGACGGGCAGCAGTCTCGTGAATCCAACGCTGGTCATCGCGCTGCCGGTCACGCCCGGGCCGAATCACGATGGAGGGACCATCACCTTCGGACCGGATGGCAAGTTGTATGTCGTCATCGGGGACCTCAATCGCAACGGCAGGCTGCAGAACTATCCGTCGGGCCCCGCACCCGACGACACGTCGGTCGTGTTGCGACTCAACGACGACGGCACGATCCCTCCCGACAACCCGTTCTCGGCGCAGGGTGGAAATCTGGCGAAGTACTACGCGTACGGCATCCGTAATTCGTTCGGCCTCGCGTTCGATCCCGTGACCGGCAGGCTCTGGGCGACCGAGAACGGCCCCAGCAACTATGACGAAATCAATCTCGTCGAGCCGGGTTTCAACAGCGGATGGGAACAGATCATGGGGCCCGACGCGCGCGACCCCCAGGGGGTCGGCGACCTCTTTCAAGTCCCCGGCTCGCAATACGGCGACCCGAAGTTCTCCTGGCTCAGTCCGGTCGGCGTGACGGCGATCGCGTTCTTGAACTCGACGCGATTGGGTTCTCAATACCAGAACGACGTTTTCGTCGGCGATATCAACAACGGGACGTTGTATTGGTTCACGCCCAATGCCGCACGCAATGGCTTCGTGTTCGCGGACCCCGGACTCACGGTCGACCTCGTGGCCGACAGCGCGTCGGAACTGACCGAGGTGGTTTTCGGCACGGGATTCGGCGGCATTACCGATTTGAAAGTCGGACCCGACGGGGACTTGTACGTCCTGTCGTTCTTCACCGGAACGATCTTCGCGATCTCGGGCTCCGTTGCGAGTCTGACCGTCGCTCCGACGAGCGTTGCGCCTGGAGATACCGTCACCGCCAGCTGGAGCGGAATCGCCTCACCCACCGCGAGAGACTGGATAGGGCTATACGCGCCCGGAAGCGCCAATTCCGCGTTCATCACTTGGCTGTACGTGAGTTGCACGCAGAGTCCGGCGAGTCCCCGCGCGTCGGGGTCGTGTCCCTTCGTCATTCCGAGCACGCTCCCGCCCGGCAACTATGAATTGCGATTACTCGCCAACAACGGCTTCACGTCGCTCGCCACAAGCGAAACGATCAATGTGGGCAGCGGCGGCGGCACTACGCTCGCCGTCAGTCCCACGAGCGTTGCGCCAGGCGGCACCGTGAGTGCGAGTTGGAACGGCCTCGCGACGCCAAGCGCGAGCGACTGGATCGGCTTGTACGCGCCCGGAAGCGCCAATAGCGCTTTCATCACTTGGGTGTACGTGAGCTGCACGCAAAGTCCGGGCAGTCCGCGGCCTTCGGGGTCGTGTCCGTTCGTCATTCCCAGCACGCTCCCAGCCGGCAACTATGAGCTGCGTTTACTCGCCAACAACGGCTTCACCTCACTCTCAACGAGCGAAACGATCAGTGTTGGCAGCGACGTTGGCACGACGCTCACCGTCGGCCCCACGAGCGTTGCGCGAGGCGGCACGGTGACTGCAAGCTGGAACGGCATCGCTACACCCAGCGCGAGAGACTGGATAGGCCTGTACGCGCCGGCGACGGGCAATACCTCCTTCGTCGCCTGGGTGTACGTGAGTTGCACGCAGAGTCCGGCGGGTCCGCGGCCTTCGGGATCTTGCCCATTCACGATCCCGAGCACAGTTGCGCCCGGCAACTATGAGCTGCGCTTGCTTGCCGACGACGGCTTCGCCTCGCTCGCGACCAGCGGCACGATTGCCGTCACGCCGTGACTTCCGAGGCGCTGCCTAGGCTAACTGCTGCGCTAGCCGCAAATCGCTTTGCATTGCAACCCTTCAATGGAGGTTGCGATGACGACACGACGACGGCATGTGAGCGGTCTGACCTAGGCGCGAGCCACTGCCTTCGTCGATCAAGCGGTGGCGCCCATTCACCGCTGCTGGAGCTTACGTCGCCGATAAGCAATGATCCTCTCGGCTCACGCTCATCGTCGTCGCGATGAACGCGCCGCGGCGGCTCCATTTCGCGTTATCGGCGGCGAACGCCCCTCCAGATGGCGAAACGTGATCCGCCCCTTGCTCAGATCGTAGGGGGAGAGCTCCAGCGAAACCTTGTCACCGGCGAGGATGCGGATATGGTGCTTTCGCATTCTTCCTGCGCTGTAGGCGACGAGCTTGTGACCGTTGTCGAGCGTTACCCGGAAGCGCGAATCGGGCAACACTTCCATCACCAGGCCGGTCATTTCGAGCAGTTCTTCTTTAGCCATGCGAGTCCCTTGCGCAATCGAAGTCGGAAAACGACGAAGCCCAGCAGTGCCGGGCTCGCCGAGGCGCCGGTGGACTCGCAATCGAGCCGCACCCGCGCAGAACATTCCGCTCTTAGTCCGCGAGGCGAATGTTCGCCGCCTGCTGGCCCTTGGGGCCGGTCGTGACGTCGAACGTGACGCGCTGGCCTTCCTGCAGCGTCTTGAAGCCGGGTTGCTGGATCGCGGTGAAGTGCGCGAACAAGTCCTTCCCGCCATCCTCCGGCGTGACAAAGCCGAAGCCCTTGGAATCGTTGAACCACTTCACGGTGCCGACTGCCATCTTGATATTCCTCTAGAGATGATGCAAAAAGGGGACGAGTCCCCCGAAGGAACGAAGATCAAGACGGCGAGGCGGTGCGAGGAAAAGCGCCGCAGGATCGCGGCGATTAAAAGGCCCGGACAACAACAGGCAATGCTTGATAGTCGCTGGGCGCAGTATACGCGAAGCTGCGACGAAACGCCGTGTGACCTTCTACTCCTCCGACGTCCCAAGGAGGATCGCAACGCGGTCGACTTGCCGGCGGTCATCTCGGTCAGACCTAGTTGAAGGCAGTGTCGCAGGAAAGATCACTTCAGCTGCCCGGCGACGTCGGCCGGACAGCCGGCGGCGGGCCGGAGGGAACCCCCTGTTCGTTCGCGGGCCTACGTGCGACTGTGTAAACGATGATCGATGTGTAGCAAAAGCGTGCTCACCACAGCCGCGAACGTGACGATCAAGAGCGTGACGGCCATGATCAGCTCGACGTTGTGCAGGCCGATGCCGTTCATCAGCAGGAACCCGAGACCGCGCTGCGAGGCGAACATTTCCGCGAGCAGCGTGCCGATCAGCGTCAGCGAGAAGCCGATGCGAAGGCCGGTGAAGATCTCCGGCAGCGCGGCCGGAAACAGGATCGAGCGCACCATCTGCACCGGCGTCAGGCGCAGCACACGACCGGTCTTGATCAGAATGGGGCGCAAGTTGCGCACGGCGGAAAGCGTAAACAGGATGATCGGGATGATGCCGTGCAGCGTCCCGAACGCGATTTTCGCGGAGATGCCCAGTCCGAACGCGAGCAGCAGGATCGGATACAAAGTCACCTTCGGCAGCGAGTAGATCGCCACGACCATCGGCTCCATCACCTCGCCGGACAGCCGATGAAAGCCCAGCCAGAAGCCGATCGCCAGGCCGAACACGACCGCTAGCGCATAGCCGGCCGCGAACGCGATCATCGTGTCGCGCAGATGAGGGAAAAACGTATCCATCGTGACGAGCTTCAACGTGTAGCGCAGCGTCGCCATGGGGGATGCGAGTGCCGACTCGCCGATCCATAGGTACAGCGACTGCCAGATCGCCACCAGCGCGACGACGAGCAGGAGTCCGTTGCGCAGCGAGGTCCAGCGCGACGCGCCGGGCGATGGCATCGCGACTACCACGCTCGCGCCGCTCATGCCTGGCCCCTGCGGGCGAGCAGCCGCTTTTCCCACAGTGACAGGAGCGTATTCAACGCGATCGACAACGCCAGGATCAGCACGATCAGCGGATACATCGTCGCGTTGTCGAAGTTCGTGTACGCGAAGCTGATCTCGTAGCCGATGCCGCCGCGCGACATGATGAACTCCGAGCCGACGACGCCGATCAGCGAGTAGGCGACCGCGAGCTTCACGCCGGTCAGCACATGCGGAATCGCGTAGGGCAGCGTCACCGCGAGCGCGGTCCGCATCCGCCCCAGTCGATGGATGCGTGCGGTCTTAAGCAGCACGCGCGGCACGCGGTCGAGGCCGTTCAGCGTGTTAACGATCACCGCGACGACCGCGAGCATGAAGCCGATCAGCACCTGCGGCAGGTCGCCGAGTCCGAACACGACGATCAGGAACGGATAGAACGCGAACACCGGCACCGCGTAGTAGGTCGCGAACAGCGGATCCAACGTGGCGCGCAGCGCGCGCAGTCCGTGCAGTAGCGCCGCGAACGAGACTCCCACGAAGAGTGCCAGCGCGAATGCGAGCGCCGCGTTCCCTAGCGTCTTGCGCATCGCCCCGTTCATCTTGCCCGACGCCAGCAGCCGCACGAAGTCGCGCGCGATCTCGTGCGGCGGTTGCATCGTGATGCGGTCGATGGCACCGGCGGCGCACAGCACCTCCAGCAGCGCGATGGCCGCGGTCACGACCAGCAGCCGGTAGATGGAAAGGCGCCTCACGTTGCGAGCGCGCGTGCGCCGAGCGTCTTGATCGACTCCTCACGCAGCGTCTTCCACAGCCGGGCAGTGACCGCGCCGAAGTCCGCGCGCTGGACGATCCGGCTGTCGCGCTCGGGCGGCCAACCCGTCTCGACGACGTCGATCAGCCTGCCAGGGCGTGCGGACATGACGCCGATGCGGTCGGCGAGCATCGCCGCCTCGTCGAGCGCATGCGTGATCAGAAAGACGGTCGCGCCGGTTTCGCGCCACAGGCGCAGCACCTCGTCCCCCATCAGGAGGCGGGTCTGCTGGTCGAGCGCGCCGAACGGTTCGTCGAGCAGGATGAGTCGCGGCTCCATCACCAGCGTGCGCGCGATGCAGACGCGCTGTCGCATGCCCCCGGACAGCTGTGCCGGGTAACTCCGCGCGAAGTCGACGAGCCCCATCAGCTCGAGCGCGCGGCGCACCCTTGCGGCTTTCTCCGTGCCAGGCAGTCCCGCATGGCGCAATCCGAAGGCGATGTTGTCGGTGACGTTCAGCCAGGGTAGCGACGCATCGTCCTGGAAGACTACGCCGACGCCGTCGGGAACGTCGGCCACGACCGATCGGCCTTCGAACTCGATCGAGCCCTCGGTCAGCGGCGTCAGGCCAGCGATGACCTCGAGTAGCGTCGATTTCCCGCAGCCCGACGGCCCGACGACGGCGAAGAACTCGCCCCGACGAAGGTCCAGGTCGAGGGGCCCCAGCGCATCGACCTTCGGAGCGGCGCCTAGGCCCGCGAATACCTTGCGCACGCCGCGCAAGGCCACATGGGTGCCCGTCACGAGCGCTACTTGATCGCCTTCAGGTCATCCGGCAGGAACCGCGTGTCGATGATCTTCATGAGGTCAACGTCGCCGGTGATCGCACCGACCTCCTTCTGCGCGTCGATCATTCGTTTCAGGCCCGACAGATTCACCTGGCCTTCGCTCCAGTACGGCACGCCGTTGGTCATGCTCTTGGTCAGGTTGCGCACCGCGCTTCGCGCTACGTCGCGCTCCAGGTTGTACACCTTCGCGATGATGTCGGCGGCTTCGTCGGGGTTGCTCTTCATGAACTGCACCGCCTTGCGCCGCGCGCGGATCACCGCGCTGATGAACTTGCCGTGCTTCGCCGCGCCTTCGACCGTGGTCACGCCCACGACGTTGCCGAGCGGCGGCAAAGCCTCGCTCGCCACGACGACTGCGCGATACTTGTCCTTGAACTTCGACCACAGTGGCTCGGGGATCGGCACGACGTCGACGAGGCCCTTGTCGAGCGCCGCGACCCCTTCGCCGAAGCCACCGGTCTTCATCATCTCAACGTCCTCGGGCTTGAGGCCCGCGCTCTGCAGCAGCAGGTTCGCGAGCGCCTGGCTGGTCGAGCGCGGGTTCGTGTAACCGAGGCGCTTGCCCTTGAAGTCCTTGACCGACTTGATCGGCGAATCCGGCTTCACCGCCCAGACGAATTCGGCGACGGTGCTCACGTTGTCGCTGATGATCCGCAGGTCGGCGCCTTGCAGCACCGCCGAGACGACGACGACCGGGTTCACCTCGCCGTAGGGCGCGTTGCCGGCCAGCATGTTGCGCAGCGTGGTGCCGCCGCCCGCCGACGTGATGATGCCGGTGACGTTGATGCCCTCGTCCTTGAAGTAGCCCTTCTCCATTGCGACGGCGAACGGCATGCCATTGGCCGAGACGCCGTAGTTGGAGACGACGATTTCCTGTGCGAGCGCGGCGGTCGCGAGCGCGGACGACACGACGACCGCGAGCATCGCATGCCACAGGGAGCGGGTTTGGCGTTGCATGGTGGATCTCCTCCTGCTGGTGCAACGCGGACCGCCGTTGCGTTTTAGGTTTCTGTGGGCGTGCGACAAAGCCGCGCGGTCATGTACGCGGGTCGGTGCGGCCCGGCAGCGCGAACCTGCGCTCGACATCCTGCCAGCGATCGACCTCCAGCGCATCGTCGAGCGCTTGCCGCGCCTGTGCCGCCGCGGGGTCGGGCGCCATCGGGGCGCTGCCCTCGGCATGCCGGCGCAGTTGCGCGAGCGCATCGCGCATGACCGCGGTGGCGCGAAAGATCAGCGACGCGGGATAGGAAACCTGAGCGAATCCAAGTGCCGCGAGTTCGACGGGCGCGGGCCACGGCATGCCGGGCGTTTCGAAGACCGCGGACGACAGGATCGCACCGCGAAGCTCTCGTCCGACACGCTCGTAATCCTCCATCGCTTTCAGGCCGGCGACGAAAACGCCATCCACCCCGAGCGCGAGAAAACGCTCGGCCCGGCGAATCGCCTCGTCGAGCCCGCTCACACCGTACGCATCGGTGCGGCCGATGATCAGCGTTTCCGGCGAGCGCCGAACGGCCAGCGCCACGCGCAGCTTCTGCTCGATGACTTCGCGCTCGACGACGCCGTGCGCCTTGTCGGCGCGCTGCTGCTTGTGCTCGCGCTGTTGGTCCTCGATAAGGATGCCGCCGACGCCGAGCGCCTCGTAGGTCTCGACGGTGCGGGCAACGCTCTTCACGTCGCCGTAGCCATCGTCGCCGTCGGCGAAGAACGGCAGCGCGGTCGCCGCCGCGATGTCGCGGATGCCGGCCACCATGTCGGCCAGCCCGATGAGCCCGATGTCGGGCAGGCCGAAGCGCGCGGCGAGCATCGCCGAGCCGCCGATGGCGAATGCGCGAAAGCCTGCCCCTGCGATCAGTCGTGCCGACAGCGCGTCGTGCGCGAGTGGCGTGACGAGCGGCCGCTCCGCCGCGAGCGCATTGCGCAGCGTCGGACGCGAAGCGGCCGTGTTCATGGGCGCGCTAGCGAGAGGCGGACAGCGCGGCCACGACCGCGTCGCCCATCTCGACGGTCCCGACGCGTTTCATGCCGGGCTCGAAGATGTCGCCGGTACGATAGCCGCCGGCCAGCGCGGCGCGCACCGCGCGTTCGATGTCGTCGGCGAGATCGGCACGCTCGAACGTGTAGCGCAGCATCATCGCCGCCGACAGGATTGCCGCCAGCGGATTGGCGAGGTTGCGGCCCGCGATGTCCGGCGCGGAGCCGTGCACCGGCTCGTAGAGGCCCTTGCGATCCTTCGCCAGTGAGGCGGATGGCAGCATGCCGATCGAGCCGCTCAGCATTGCCGCGGCATCCGAGACGATGTCGCCGAACACATTGCCGGTCACGATCACGTCGAACTGCTTCGGCGCGCGCATCAGCATCATCACCGCGGCGTCGACGAACTGATGCGTGACCTCCACGTCCGGATACTCGAGCGCGACCCGCGTCACGACGTCGCGCCACAGTTGCATCGTCTCGAGCACGTTCGCCTTGTCGACCGAGCACACCTTGCGGCGGCGCTCGCGCGCGGTGCGGAACGCGACATGGGCGATGCGCTCGACCTCCGGCTCGGAGTAGCGCATCGTGTTGAACGCCTCGCGTTCGCCCGCGGCGTTGCGCCCGAAGCCGCGCGGCTCGCCGAAGTAGAGATCGCCGGTCAGCTCGCGCAGGATGATCAGGTCAAGGCCCTCGATCACCTCGCGCTTCAGCGTCGAGGCGCCGATGAGCTCGGGGAACATGAACGCCGGCCGGAAATTCGCGAACAGGCCGAGGTCCTTGCGCAGCCGCAGCAGGCTCGCGCCCGGACGCTTCTCGTACGGAAGCTTCTCGTCGCCGGGCACGCCGGCGGCGCCGAACAGGATCGCGTCCGCCTTGCGCGCGAGCTCGAGCGTGTGCGCCGGCAGCGGGTCGCCGAATTGCTCCAGTGCCGCGCCGCCGACCGGCGCGTCGACGATCTCCAGCGGCAGACGGTTGCCGACAGCGGCGCGAAGCACGCGTACCGCCTCCGCGACGACCTCGGGACCGATCCCGTCACCGGCGAGGACTGCAATCTTCATGCGGGTAACCGGCTCGAGGACGTCAGATGGGCTCGTTCGCGTACCGCGCTTCGAACGTCGTGATGCGTTCGAGCAGCGTAAGCGTGTAGGCGATCTCGTCGAGCCCCTCGATCAGGCATTGCTTGACGAACGGATCGACGTCGAAGCGATGGCGTGCGCCGTCCGGGGCGACAACTACTTGCGACGGAAGGTCGATCGCAATCCGCGCTCCCGGCTGGCGTTCGAGCGCTTCGAGCAACCTCAGGACGAGCGGCTCGGGCAGCACGATCGGAAGGAGGCCGTTCTTCGTGCAGTTGGTCGCGAAGATATCGCCGAACGACGGCGCGATCGCGGCACGGAAGCCGTAGTCGTGCAACGACCACACGGCCTGCTCGCGCGACGAGCCGCAGCCGAAGTTACGCTCGGCGACGACGATCTTCGCCCCGCGATACGGCGACCGGTTCAGCACGAACTCGTCGATCTCGCTGCCGTCCGGACGAAACCGCAGGTCGCGGAAAAGATACGCGCCGAAGTCGTCCGAGCGTGGCTTCTGCAGGTAGCGCGCCGGAACGATCTGGTCGGTGTCGACGTTCGGCCGCGGCATCGGCAGCGCGATGGCGTCAAGCAGGTTGAACGGTTCCATCTAGGGCGTCAGCAATCGGCGCACATCGGTCAGGCGGCCGGTCACGGCCGCGGCGGCCGCCATCGCCGGGCTCATCAGGTGTGTGCGCGAGCCGGGGCCCTGCCGCCCGACGAAATTGCGGTTCGACGTCGACGCGCAGCGCTGACCCGGGCCCACCTGGTCGCCGTTCGTGCCGAGGCACATCGAGCAGCCTGCATGGCGCCACTGGAAGCCCGCTTCGACGAACACGCGGTCGAGGCCTTCCGTTTCCGCCTGGGCCTTGACCAGGCCCGAGCCGGGAACGACCCACGCTTCGACGTTTGGCGCGACATGTCGGCCGCCGGCGATCGCGGCCGCGCTGCGCAGGTCCTCGATGCGGCCGTTCGTGCAGGATCCGATGAACACGCGATCGACGCGCACATCCGCCAGCGCCATGCCCGGCGTCAGGTCCATGTAGCGCAACGTGCGCTCCATCGCTCCGCGCCGCTCGACATCGGTGACCGTCGCCGGATCGGGTACGCGTCCGGTGATCGGCTGCGCATCCTCGGGGCTGTTGCCCCAGGTCACCATCGGCGCGATCTCGCCCGCGTCCAGCGCGATCTCGCGGTCGAACACCGCTCCTGCATCCGAGGCGATCGTGCGCCAGCGCGCAACCGCGCCGTCCCACGCCTCGTCCTTCGGGACGTACGGGCGGCCTTCAAGGTACGCGAACGTCGTGCCGTCCGGCGCGATCATGCCGGCGCGCGCGCCCGCTTCGATCGACATGTTGCAGACCGTCAGCCGGCCTTCCATCGACATCGCGCGGATCGTCGAGCCCGCGTATTCGATCGCATGGCCGCTCGCGCCGCCGACTCCGATCCGCGCGATGATCGCGAGGATCGTGTCCTTGGCCGATACGCCCGGCGCCAGCGCGCCGTCGATCGTGATGCGCATCGTGCGGGGCTTGCGCTGCCACAATGTTTGGGTTGCGAGAACGTGCGCGACTTCGCTCGCGCCGATGCCGAACGCGAGCGCGCCGACGGCGCCATGCGTCGACGTGTGGCTATCGCCGCACACGATCAGCATGCCGGGACGGGTCAGGCCCTGCTCGGGACCGACGACGTGCACGATGCCCTGGCGCAGGTCGCTCAGCCCGAACATGGGAATGCCGGCCTGCGCCGTGTCGCGCGCGAGCGCCTCGGCCATCGCGCGCTTTTCCGGGTCGCGCACCGTCGAAAGATCGCGGCTGCCGGTCGGAACGTAATGATCGGGCGTTCCGAAAGTGCGCGATGGAACGCGCGGATTCAGTCCGCGCTTGCGCAGCATCTCGAACGCGGGCGCCGAGCCGTCCTGCAGCAGGTGACAGTCGACGTAGAGCAGCGACACCCCATCGTCGCGCGTGAGCACGAGGTGGTCATCCCACACCTTTTCGAACATCGTCTTCTGCTGCACGTTGCGAGCCCCGCTATCGTCGTGTCGCACCGTCACGCTATTGAACAGCCTTCGCGCCCGAGATCTTCACGATCTCGCCGTAGCGCTTGAGCTCCGCCTCCATGAATCGTCGGAAATCCTCCGCGCTGCCGGTACCCGGCTCCGCGGCGAGCTTGGTGAGACGGGCGCGCATGTCGTCCGACCTCAGGATCGCGTTGATCTCGGCATTCAACCTGTCGACGATCTCCTTCGGCGTTCCGGCGGGCGCGAGCACGCCGTAATAGGTGAGCGTATGAACGTTTGCGATGCCTGCTTCGTCGAGCGTGGGGACATTGGGAAGCGCCGAGCTGCGCGCGGGTGCAGCGACCGCGAGCGCTTTCAGCCGTCCGGCTGCGACGAACGGCAGGGCGGTCGGCGGGTCGAGCATGTAGTCGACCTCGCCCGCGACCAGCGCGGCTTCCGCAGGTGACGTTCCCTTGTAGGGGACGTGCAGGGCGTCGATCTTCGTGGCGGTGTTGAACATCACGCCGAACAGATGTTGCGACGAGCCGGCTCCGCCCGAGCCGAAGTTGAGCTTGCCGGGCCGCGATTTCGCCAGCGCGACCAGGTCCTGCGCGGTGTTCGCCGGCGACGAGGCCGGTACGACCAGGAAGCTCGGCACCGTGTACACGAGGGCGACCGGGGCGAAGTCCTTGATCGGGTCGAAGCCGAGGTTGTCATAAAGATGCGGGTTCACAGCGTGGGGCGACAACGAGCCCATCAGCAGCGTGTACCCATCCGGCTTGTCGCGCGTGACCTGCGCCGTGCCGATGTTGCCGGCGCTGCCGGGCTTGTTGTCCACGACGATCGGCTGTCCGAGTCGCTTGGCGAGCGGCTCGGCGATGAGTCGCGCCGCCGTGTCGACGCCGCCGCCAGCCGGCCATGGCACGACCAGCTTGATTGGTCGCGACGGGTAAGCTTGTGCGTGCGCGAGCCCCGCGAATGCGAACACAACCGCGACCAACCAGGCGGGCTTGAACGTCATCGAACTCCTCCTTCGATCCAATCGGTGCTGGACTTCTGGGTGGGCTGCAGCGTTACGCGACGTGCCAGTCGCGCGTTTTCTGAAAGCCGGGGATTAGAGATGCTACGCACCCCGCCTTGCACCGCAAGCATAATTAACGCATGGCCGTCTTGACAAAAACTCATACCAGCGCATGCACCGCCGCCTGCCGCCGCTGAATGCGGTCCGCGCCTTCGAAGCCGCCGCGCGCAACGCCAGCTTTACGCGCGCTGCACAGGAGCTTTTCGTTACGCAAGGGGCGGTGAGCCGGCATGTGGCCGGGCTGGAACGCTGGCTCGGCACGAAGCTGTTCACGCGGACACAGCGAGGCATCGAGCTGACGCCGAAGGGCGGCGCGTATTTCCGGGTCGTCAAGGGCGCGCTCGACCAGATGGATCACGCGACACGCCAACTGCAGCAAAGCCCCGACGAGAACCTGCTGCGGCTCAAGCTGCCGCCGACGTTCGCCATCCGCTGGCTGGTGCCGAAGCTTGCGCGCTTCCATGCACTGCATCGCGGTATCGACGTGCAGATCACGACGTCGCACGAGCCGGCCGACTTCGATCGCGAGGACGTCGACGCCTGCATCCATTCCGACCTCGAGGCACCGTCCGGGCCCGGCTTCCGGCGGCTGTTCGGCGAGGTACTGACGCCCGTGTGCAGCCCACGGCTGCTGCGGCGCGGCCCGCCTCTAAAGAAGCCACGCGACTTGGCCCGTCACGTGCTCCTGTGCTCGCTGCATCGACCGCACGACTGGCCTGCGTGGCTCCACACCGCCGAGCTCGACCACATCGACGGCAACAGCGGGCTCAAGTTCGAGAACGCGGCACTCGCCTATCAGGCGGCGATCGACGAGCTCGGGGTAATGGTGGCGCAGCGCGCGCTAGTCGCGGATGACCTGCAGGCCGGGAAGCTCGTCGCGCCGTTCGCGCTGAACGTGCCCACGTCAGGCGCGTACTACCTCGCCTACCATCCGCACCGGCCGAAGAGCACGCGGCTGGTGGCGTTCGAGGAGTGGCTGCTGGGGGAGGCGGTGCGAAGTCAGTGAACGATGAACGCGGCAAAGATGATGTCTTAATCCACGCCCGACTCGCAAGTCGGGCGTCGACGGCAGACGCGGGCTGTACTCCATCGAACGTGTGGCATGAGACGGTGTTCGCGCTCGCGACGCGGTCGACGTTCCAAGACCAGCGGGGGCGCGTGTACGCGCGCGTGTCGCCCATGCGTTCGGCGTGTTCCTCGCGATGCCGTTGCGCGCAACGCGCTCCACGGCATCGATGCGTGCGGTAGGCGCAAGCCGAACCGACGTCGAGCGCCGCTATCGCGAGATCCTGACGCTGATCGCGTCCTGGTGAGGCACTCCGCTGGCCGGCAGCCGGCATCCAGATGTCACGCTGCAGTCACGGACGGTTCACGCGCGCTCTCCTAGAGTCCGGTCTCATCGCCTCCTGACTACGGAGGCCGGCAAAGACGGGATCGACATGCCGCGTGAAGGCGCAGGGCAAGTGCGGGGAGCGGGCGAGCTGATGACGCGATCGCGCATTGCGCCCGGCTCGCATTCGGCAATGGCCCACTACAATCCCTCGAACATGCCTGGCCCGCTCCGCCTCGCACTCCTGGGACAGTCAGCCGCTTACGACGGCGAGGCCCCGGTCCGCTGCGCGTCGAAAAAAGCCTTTGCGCTCTTCGCCTACCTTGCGCTCGAGCGCCGGTCGCATTCGCGCCGCTCGCTCGCGCTCCTGTTTTGGGGCAGCCGCGACGCGGAAGCGGCCCGCACTAGCCTCCGCGCAACGCTGTTCCGGCTGCCCGATCCGCTGGCGCGCTGCGTGGCGATCGATCGCGAAACGCTGCGCATCACCGATTCGGCGGCGCTCGCGTGTGACGTCGAGGCGTTCGAGGCGCTGGCGCAGGGCAGCGACCTCGCCGGGCTCGAGCAGGCGGCGACGTTGTACAAGGGTCACCTGCTCGACGACTTCGATGCCGACGCGACGCCGGAGTTCGATGACTGGCTCGATCGCGAACGTGCGCGTCTGAAGCAGACCGCCTACGCGCTCTTCGACCGCCTGATCGTCGCGCGACTCGAGCGCGCCACGCGCGCACCCGCGTCCGACGCCCGCATGGCCTACGACGCCGTGATCGCGGCCGCGCAGCACTGGCTCGCGCTCGATCCGGCGGCCGAGGTCGCGCACCGGCATCTGATTCGCGCGTACGTCGACACGGGCCGGCGCGACGCCGCGCAAAGCCAGCTCGACGCGTGCCGGCGTGCGCTCGCCGTCGTCGAAGGACGCGCGCTTGCACCCGAGACGCGCGCGCTGCTCGCCGCCTCGTCCGAGGCGGCGCTGACGGCGCGCGGGGCGACGGCGGATCGCACGCTTCCGCTCGCGACGCCGTCGGTCGCGTCGACGTCGTTCGTGGGCCGGATCGAGGAGGTGGCCGAGCTCGCCCGCCTCGCCTGCGATCCGGCCTGCCGGCTGATCACCGTGCACGGCCTCGGCGGTGTCGGCAAGACGCGGCTTGCGCATGCCGTGGCGAGCCAGATTGCGGGGCGATTTGCCGACGGCGCTACGTGGATTTCGCTCGAAGGCGTCGAGCGGCCCGACGCGGTGGCGGACGTGATCGCTCGCGCGCTCGGTCTAGAGATCGGACCCCGTGCGCGCGCACGCGACGTCGTCGTCGAGCGCATGCGTGCGCAGGAGCGGCTCCTCGTCGTCGACAACTTCGAGCAGCTCGTCGCCGTCAAGCCCGACGACCCGGCGAACGATCCGGTCGACCTCCTGCTCGCGCTTCTGCGCGAAGCGCCGCGCGTGCGCGTGCTGGTCACCTCGCGCGAGACGCTGGGCGTACAGGAGGAGTGGGTGTATTCGATCGACGGCCTCGCGCACACGCCGGCGGACGCGGGCACGGCCGAGTCCGCGAGCGGATTGCCGGCCGTCGAGCTCTTCGCGCAGCGGGCGCGGCAGGCCTACCTCGGGTTCTCGCCGCGCTCCGAGATGCCGCACGTGCTTCGCATCTGCGCGTCGGTTGGCGGTCTGCCGCTCGGTATCGAGCTCGCGGCGGCGTGGGTGCGGACGATTCCATGCGCCGAGATCGCGCAAGAGCTCGACCGCGGGCTCGACGTCGCGCCAAGTCCGCAGCGCAATCGGCCGGAGCGCCATCACAGCCTGCGCGCGGTGATCGACTTCTCATGGCGCCTGTTGACGCCGGAGCAGCAGGACGTGCTCGCCGCGCTTTCGGTGTTTCGCGGGGGCTTCACGCGCGACGCTGCCGACCACATCGCGCGCGCGTCGCTGCGCGTCCTGTCGACGCTCGTCGACAAGGCGCTCGTGCGCCGCAGCCCGGACAGCCGCTTCTCGCTGCATCCGCTGGTCCGGCGCTTCGCGTTCGAGAAGCTCAGCGCGTCGCGCAGCCGGCGCACGACCGTGCGGGCGCGTCACCGGCGTCATTTCGTCGCGTTGCTGTGCGCGAGCCGCGAAGCGCTGTACGGCGCGCAGCATGCCGACGCGCGCGCCCTGCTCGAAGACGACCTCGACAACATCCGTGCTGCGTGGGAGTCCGCGCTCGACGGCGCGGACGCGAAGGCGCTGCGCGACGCCGCGCGCCCGCTGTGCGTGATCCTCGACCGGCTCGACCTGTACGACGAGTGGACGCGCACGTTCGACCACGCGCTCGACGCTTTTGTGCAAGAGGACACGCCGGAGGCGCGCGCGGCGCAATGCCGCCTGCTGATCGCAGCGGCCAACGGCCACTGGCGACGCGGCGACGCGGCGAAGGCCGAGTCGTACCGCGCGCGGCTCGCCGAGGCGATCGAACAATCGAGCCAGGCCGCGGAGCGCGCCGAGCTGCACAGGCTTTCCGGATTCATCGAGCGCGAGGCCGGCCGCTTCGATGCCGCGCTGCGCCACTTCGTCGAGGGCGGCGAGGCCGCGAGGCAGGCGGGCGACGTCATCGCCGCGACGCAGATCGACAACGAGATCGGCATCGTGCACTTCCGGCGCGGCCGGCTCAACGCGGCGCGCGACGCGTTCGCCAGGACGCTCGCGATGAACGAATCGATCGGCGACGTGTTCGACGCGCCGACGAGCCGTCACAACGTCGGCTACTGCGACATGGAGCTCGGCCGCTTCGACGACGCGGCCACCAGCTTCGAGGTTGCGCTGCGCGCCTTCCGCGAGCGCGCCGATACGCGCGGTGAGGCGATGGTGCTGTCGAGCCTCGGCATCCTCGCGCGACGCCGCGGCGATCTTTTGCGCGCGCTCGAGCACGCGCGGGCGAGCCTCACGCTCGCGGAGGGCACCGGCAACCGCGGCGCGATCGCGGACGCGACCGACGACCTGGCGCAGGTCGTCGAGAAGCTCGGCGAGCTCACGGAGGCGAAGGACCTGTACCGACGCGCGCTGACGATGGCGCGCGAGCTCGGACAGGTTCATCTCCAATGCTTCGTAATGCTGCATCTTGCACGCGCCGAGGCCGCGAGCGGCGAGCGCGCGGCCGCCGCACATTCGCTACGCAGTGCGCTGCGCCTCGCCGCCGACCACGACTTCGAGAGCGGCCGGCTGATGGGTCTCCTCGGCACCGCGGGGTTGCGCTGGACGAACGGCGATCCCGAGGCTGGCCTCGTCGCGGGGGCCTGGTGCCGCGCGGTGCTGGCGATCGCAGGCTCCAGCGTCGACGTGCGCGCGGCCATTCCCGAGGTTCCGCAAGGCCTGCTCGACATGCGCGCGCACGCCGTTCCGGAGCACGCTCTCGAGCTCGCGCTCGCCGATGCCATGGCGTTTCTTGACGCGCTCGCGGCCCAAGCGGCGCCCCAAGCGCGCGAGCAGCACTCGCAGTCGCCGTAACGATTCCTCGCAGTCCGGCAGTCCGCGCATCGGTGGCGTTCGCGTCGCGGAGGGGTTTCTTTTCGCCGCGATCGCGATCGGTTGCGCGTTTCCTACGTCGCAGTCCAACCAAAGAAGGAGTCATCATGCAAATCAGCAACCGTGTCGGCATCGCATTGCTCGTCCTGACCGCCAGCTTCGCAGCAGCGCCAGCGTTCGCGGACGAAGTCTTCCTCCGGCTCGACGGTATCCCCGGCGACAGCAGTGATGCGCAGCATCCGGGCGAGATTTCGGTCACTTCGTTCAGCCTCGGCGTGGAGGCGGAGACCTCCTGGACCAAAGGCGGCGGAGCCTCGGTCGGAAAGCCGAATCCCGGCGAACTCCGCTTCACGGCGCTGGTCGATCGCTCGATCGCCGGCATGGTCATCAAGATCACCGAGGGCAAGGCGGTGGCCTCCGCGACGCTCTCCGTGCGCCCCGATGCCAAGGGCAGCCGCACGGCGGACTACCTCAGGTACTCGTTCGAAGGCATGTTCTTCACCGCGGTCGGTCAGGGGCTCAGCGGAACCGGTCGCGCGGCGATGGCGATCGCCGCCGTCTACAAGACCATCAAGATCGAGGTGATCGGCGCCGACGGGCGCGTCGCGAGCTGCGCGTACTGGGACGTTTCGAGCGGCAGCACCGAAGGTTGCGCGGTTTCCAAGTGACGTTTCGAGTCCGGCGCGTCGCGCTGCGGGTCGCCCGACGCGACGCGCCGGCTCGTCAGGCAACCTTGCGCTCGCGCGCGAGGTCGACGCCTCGTCGATGTGCGCGCGGAAGCCGGCCTTTTCAGAAATTCTGTGTTTGAGCCAACTCGTGCCTGTGCCCCACGATTGGCGCCAGCTCGTGCGGGGATCGCGCTGCCGCGCCCAGCCGCGATCGCTAAGGACATTTCTCCTGAGATGGGCACTACCCGCCTTATATCCGCCTCGTCGATAGCGAGATCGTAGCGCTGCCCGACTACTGGTCCAGTCCGGTCGCCAAGGTCTAATCGCCGTCTTGGCGGCTTCAAAAGCCCCGCCGTCGCTACCCCCGTGCTACCCGAACGGCAAATAAAAACGGCTTGCGCAAACGCAAACCGTTTATTTGTTTGGTTGCGGGGGCAGGATTTGAACCTGCGACCTTCGGGTTATGAGCCCGACGAGCTGCCAGACTGCTCCACCCCGCGGAAGAATCGCTAGTTTACCAATTCATCAGTCTCACGCCGGACGCGGCTTTACTGCAGCGCGCGTCCGGCGCTGCCATTCCGCCGACGTAGGCTGACCACGGACGTCCTCGTCGGTCGTGCGACCTTCGACGACACGCGCGATGACGACACGCAGGTCCGGCACGCTCCGGTGCCCGTTAGAGCTCCGGCGCACGAAGATTTGCGTACGCCGTTGCGTTGCAACCTCGCAGCGCATCCGAACGTGCCCGGCGTGCACCAGGACGTCGGCTCATGTTTCGCGCTCCACTGGTTCTGTCGATCGTTGCCGCTCTCGCCGCGACGCCCATCGTCTCGAACGCCAAGCGCACCGTATGCACGATCACGGTCAACTCGACCGACGAACGCGACACCTTCCGCAAACACCTCCCCGACAAGGAGTTCCAGTTCGTCGAGCTGGTCGAGCGCGGCCGCAAGGACTGGCTTGCCAGCGCATGCAAGCAGCAAGTGAAGTGTGACGTTCTGGTCATCTCCGGGCACTTCAACGGCAAGGACTTCTTCTCGGACCAGCTTGCAGTCGACGAGCACCTCCCGGTCGCCGAAATGGAGCGCGCGTCGTGCAGCGAATCCTGCTCCGGCGTGTTCTCGCGGTTGAAGGACGTCTACATGTTCGGATGCGATTCGCTCAACGGCGACCGCATTCAGAGTGTTTCGAGCGAGATCTCGCGCACGCTCGTCAACGGCGGCCAGCCCAAGGCCGAGGCCGATCGCATCGCCCAGTCGCTGGTGGACCGGCATGCGGAAAGCAACCGCGACGTCATGCGTCGCGTGTTCGTCAACACGCCGGCCATCTACGGGTTCTCGTCGGTCGCGCCGTTGGGGATCGTCGCCGGTCGGATCTTGAACAGGCACCTCAATACGACGCCCGACAGCGAGGTCGGCAGCGGACGTCACAACCGCAGGCTGCTGTCGCATTTCGCCCAGCATTCGATGACGGTCGTCGATGGACTGCGCAGCCAGGAGCCGCGCGCCACGCACCGCGCCGAAGTCTGCCGTTTCGTCGACGACCGGCTCGACGCTGCGCAGAAGCTCGCGTTCATCCATGCGATCCTCAAGCGTGAGCCGGCGCAGATGCGCATGTTCTTCGATCGCATCGAGCGTTACCTCGCGACGCTGACCGATGCGGACCGCGACTCACCGGCCGTCCGGGATGCGTTGGCCGCGATCGTCAACGACGCCACCGCGCGTGACCGCTACCTCGCATTCGCGCGCAACACGGAAATGGCGTCGAGCCGCGTTCGCATGACCGACGTCGCGCACAAGCTCGGTTGGCTCTCCGACGACGCGCATCGCGCCGCATCGGTTCGTATCATTCTTGACTTGACGGCAGCAACGCGCCACGTCGGCGCCGCCGATGTCGACCAGCTCTGCCGGTTGAACCGCGACGGCCGCTTCGACGATCAGCTCTCGATGATCGATGTCGGACCTGCGCCATCCGCCGCGCATCGCGCCGCGCTCGCCTGTCTCGGGAGTCCCCAAGATCGCACGCACATGCTAGCGGCGTTAACGAGCACGAACGAGCGCAACATCGAGGTTGCCGAGGTCTACTTTGCGCACCGTCCGATTGTCGACGGCGAGCTTCGCATCGTCGCCGCCGGCATTGCCAACCTGCCCAAAGGCGACGCGCAGGTTCGCGCGCTGCACGCGCTGGCTCGGCAACCGGTATCCGACGGCGAAGGATTGCAGGAACTCGCGAAGCTCTACCCTGTCGCCGAATCCGCGAGTGTTCAGCGGGCGATCGCTAGCGTCCTCATCCGCAGCGACCATCGCGCGATCGCCACACCGGAGCTCGTCCGCGTCTTCCGGGAGCATCGCTTGGCAACGTCGGTCAACGACGTGATCGATGTCCTGATCCGCCGGCTCGAGCGAGCGGTCTCGATCGCCGGCGCGCAAGCGAGCCGCTAAGAGCGAGGCGCTGTCGCGCCCGGCGAGAACGCGATGACGTGATCGATCGCGAGCCGGATGCCGATCCGCTCGCCGATCGCGTGATCGTGGTGCGACGGAACGAGCGACAGCACGCGCGTTCCCGACGAAAGCTTGAGCGTGTAGAGGAAGTCTGCGCCGCGAAACGCCTTCGCCGCCACTTCCGCCTGCCACGGGCTCGCGTCGTCATGGATGATGTCGTCCGGTCGGAGCAGCAGATCGACCGGCGCGCCTTCCGCAGTCGCGAGCGGCGGCTGCGTCGCAAGCTCGCCGAGCTCGGTCGCGACCCGCCCGTTGTCCGTCGACACCCCGCGGAGAAACACGCCTTCGCCCACGAAATCCGCGACGAACCGCGTCTTCGGACGATGATAGAGATCGTAGGCGCTGTCCCATTGCTCGATCGCCCCGTCGTGCATGATGCCGATCTGATCCGCGAGCGCGAACGCCTCGTGCTGGTCGTGCGTGACGAGCATCGCGGTCGTGTTCGACGCCTTCAGGATGCCGCGCACTTCGAGCGAAAGGCGCTCGCGCAGGTCGACGTCGAGATTGCTGAACGGCTCGTCGAGCAGCAGGAGCCCCGGCTGCGGCGCCAGCGCCCGCGCGAGTGCAACGCGTTGCTGCTGTCCGCCCGAAAGCTCGTGAGGCCACGCGCGCGCCGCATCGCGCAAGCCGACGAGCTCGAGCATCTCGTCGACACGGCGCTCGACAGACGTGCGGTCGCGGAGCCCGAAGGCCACGTTGCGCGCGACCGTCAGATGCGGAAACAGCGCGTAATCCTGGAACACCATGCCAACTGCGCGCTCCTCTGGGGGGAGCGAGAAGCCGGGACGCGAAACGACACGGCCGCCGAGCGCGATCGAGCCGCCGGCGATCGGCTCGAACCCGGCGAGACAACGCAGAACCGTCGTCTTGCCGCAGCCAGAGGCCCCGAGCAGGCAGCCGATCGCGCCCGGCGCGAGCGAAAACGACAAGCCCCGCAGGACCGGTCGCAATGCATACGCATGCTCGAGCGATTGGACTTCGACGGACGTCGCCATCAACGCTTTACGCTAGCGACGGGGACGCCCGTTGGGCGCGATTACCGCGCACGCCGCGCAGCTTCTGCAGCTGAGAAGCCATCGCTTCGCCGACGTGCAGACGCGACGCGTGTCCGCCTTGTTCGAGCTTTCGATGCGCCGACTGGACCGCGGCCGTGAGCGATGTTGCGCCCGCCAGCGCCTCGTCGAACAGTGCGTTGTGCAATGCGGCCGGCGCATCGCCATTGACGCACTCGCGCATTCCGGTCGGCGTCGCGAGGATCAGCGAATTCTCGTCGGCCAGCGCATCGACGAAGTCGCCCCCATTGCATGCAGCGACGATGACGACGCGCCAACGAATTCCGGCGCGCGTCAACAAATGGGCAAGCCCGGGTCCGGTGAGCTGCACGAGTCCCAGCGGCGGCATCGAAACGACCAGCGAGCCGTCGGCGCGGCCACGGCCTGCAAGATAGAGCATCACGATGTCCTCGCCGGCGTCGATCGCGCCGCCGATCTCCTCCAGCGCGCCGCGCAGGTTGCTCACCGTCGCCATCGGCGCCTCGGTCAGCGTTGCGACGTCGTTGACGTAGACGAGCGACCGTCCTTCGGTCGCCCAGTTCGCATCCATTGTTCGCCTTGCCTGTTCGACGCGCGGGCGCGATGCACCGGACGCGCCATCGCCCGCGAACGCGACGAAGTACAGCTCGGTTTCGCCGGGCGTGTGATCGACGAGCGCGCCGAGCGCCTCGTCCTGCAACTCACGTTGCAACGCGATCACCGGCTCGGACGCCGGATTCGCGACATCGAGGACCGCGCTCGTCCCCGACTCGCGCCACCACGACGCTTCCGGCAGCACGCCGGCCGGGAGGAACAGCGGTAGCGACAGCAGGAACGCGCCGCCGATCGATCGGGCAAGCCGCCCCGTCGTCGGCTGCAGCGCGGTGAACGTGCTGCGCCAGAGCACCGCAATGAACCAGGTCAGCACGATGTAGTAAACGCTGTCGTCGAGCCAGTCCGGGACCGATTCGACGCGCTCGAGATAAAGCGGCGCCACGTTCGCAATCTGCACGAGCGGCAACGACGCGAGGACGATGACGGGAAGCGCGACGACGAGCGCCGCATCGCTGAACGCCCATGCCAGCAGCGCCGCAATCGCAACCAATACGGCGAAAGAGGCGAGCTCCGCACCGATTGCAGCCCAGTCGAGCACGGCACCGGGCGGCTGGCGAAGATAATCGGCCGCGTTGTCGACCAGCGCCGAGACGATCACCATCATCACGAGCTGCGCTGCGTCGACGCGGAAGTCGTGTCGGTCGATGCGCGCGAACAACGCGAGCCGCGCGCCCGAGCGCAGGTTGCTTAGTGTGTCGCGGACAAAGCCGAGGATCATCGGGGACAGCCGCCGTCGGGACAACGCGAGACCGCGTGGGCCGCGCGTACGTCCAACGCTTCGAGCTTCTCGCGCATCGCTGTCCCGATCGACATCACAGGATCGGAAGGCGGCGACAGTCGTTCGGCGCGCTCGCGCCGCGCAACCAGATCCTTCGCCTGCTCGAACGCGCGAACGATCGACGACTCGGTGCGCAGCGCCTGATTGAACAGCGCGTCGGTGAAGAACGTCATCTCGCTGTCGTGCGAGCAGCCGAACGAGGTTCGATCCGCAGCCGCCGCCGTCAGCACGAGCGTCGTGTCGCTCGCAAGCGCCGGGATGAATCCGCCGGAGTAGCACGCCGAGACAACGACGATCGCGAAACGGATGCCCGCCTCGTCGATCATCTTGCGCAGCAGCGGTCCGTCGACCTGATCGAGCTTGAGCGGCGTGAATTCGACGGCGAGCTTGTGGTCAGCGCCGCCGTGGCTTGTCAGGAACAACATGACGACGTCTTCGTCGGCATCGAGGCGCCGGCCGATCGTGTTCAGTGCGGCGCGAAGATTGCTCGCCGTTGCGAGCGGTCGATCGAGCACCGTCGCCGGATTGTTGACCAAGCCGATCGACCGTTCCTTCGCGTCGTAGCGTTCATGCACGACGGAAAGCGCCGCGTCGACGTCCTTGCGGAATACGTCCTGCGAGGCATACGCCGCGAAGCCGACGAAGTAGAGATCGACGACACCCGCGCGCTGCGGCTCGATCGCCTGCAACGCCTGCGCCAGAAGCTCGGGTTGCTTGACCAGCGCCTGCTCGCTGACGACGTTGAAGCGATCGCCGACCGTGGGCTCGTCATACGCCGCGACCCACCACTGCTCATCGGAATGGCGCGACTCGATCAGATAACCGACGCCGACGATGACGAGTGCGCCGGCCAGCGCGACCGCTCCGTGCGGTCGCGGCGCCAGCGTCAGCCACAGCGCACGCGCGATGACGGCGACGGTCCAGAACAGCAGCGCGAACCACGACAGCCAGGCAAACTGCATGCTCTGCGGTATCCATGAGCGGCCCGCGTGGAACATCGCCATGAGCAGTGCCTGGACGACGCTGATCAGCGGCGACGCGGCGATGATGATCACCATCCACGCGAGCACGAGCCCGCCCCGCTTCAGCGCGAGCGCGACCAGCGACAGCAACGTCAGGAGTACCGCCGAGCCGAAGACCTCCCGCTGCAGCGCATAGCCATTGAACGCCACCGCCCCCTGAACGCGCAGCCGATCGAGCGCAATATCCAGCACGTACACGAAGACCAGCAACGTCAGCAGCGCGCCGAGCGTGATGCGAAACGATTGCATCGTGACCGGTCGAAACAACGCCAGTCGGAGTCCCGCCACTACGTTCTGCAACAAGTTTGCGACGACCCGGCGCATCAGGCAATCGCGTGCGCCGCCACGTGCGCCCGAACGCGATCGACATCCGCCGGAAGCACATGAGCACGTTGCGGCCGGTCTTCGAGGCCGGCGAACGCCGGCGGTCGATCCGGATCGCGGCCGAGCGCCTCGCGCACGATCGCCGCGAACTTGACCGGCAATGCCGTCTCCACGCAGACCAGCGGGACGTCCGGCAGTCGACGCTCGCGACCGACTTTGATGCCATCGGCCGTGTGCGGATCGACGATACGGTCATAGCGACGGTGGACGTCGCGGATCGTTGCGACGCGATCCGCGTGCGTGCTGCGACCGGAAACGACCGATGACGCTTCCACCGCCGGCCAATACGCCGTCTTTCTCAGGTCGAATGTGCCATCACGCTCGAGCGAACCCCACAGATCCGCGAGTCGCCCGGCATCGCGACCGACGACATCGTAGATATATCGCTCGAAGTTCGAGGCGCGCGAGATGTCCATCGACGGGGACGACGTTGCATGCGTCTCGTTGCCGCGGCGAGGCCGGTACACGCCGGTCTTGAAGAACTCGTCGAGCACGTCGTTCTCGTTCGTCGCAACGATGAGCCGCGTGATCGGCAGCCCCATCGCGTGAGCGACATGCGCGGCGAGGATGTTACCGAAGTTGCCCGACGGAACGGCGAATTGCACGGTGTCGCCTTCGCACTCGGTCGCCGCATAGTAGCCGCGGAAGTAGTAGACGACCTGCGCCGCCACACGCGCCCAGTTGATCGAGTTCACCGCGCCGATCCGGTGCTCGCGCTTGAAGGCCGCATCGCCGGAAAGCGCCTTCACGATGTCCTGACAATCGTCGAACGTGCCTTCGATCGCAAGGTTGTGGATCGCGGGGTCAGCGATCGAATACATCTGCGCCTGCTGGAACGGGCTCATCCGGTCCTTCGGCGACAGCATGAACACGCGCAGGCCCCGCTTGCCCAACATCGCGTGCTCCGCGGACGAGCCGGTATCGCCGGACGTCGCGCCGAGGATGTTCATCGTGCGCGCTTCGGCCGCAAGCTCGTACTCGAACAGCCGGCCGAGAAGCTGCAGCGCGACATCCTTGAACGCAAGCGTCGGACCGTTGCTCGCGTGCAACAGATGAAGACCCGGCTCCAGTTCGCTGACGGGCGTGATCGCCGCATCGCTGAACGCCGCCATCGTGTACGCGGAATCAATGATCTGCTTCAGGTCGTCCTGGGGGATGTCATCGATGAAGCGCGACAACACGGCCAGCGCGAGCGCCGGATACTCAAGCGAGCGCAGCGACTCGATCTCGGCCGTCGAAAAGCGCGGATAGCGCGCGGGAACCGCGAGCCCGCCGTCGAACGCGAGTCCTTCGAGCAGGATGGCGCGAAACGGCAACGCGGCGGCCGCCATCGTCATGCGGCCGCGCGTCGACACGTAGTTCATCCCTCGAGCTCCTCGAGTCGGATGCGGACGATGCGTCCACGCACGGTGGGCAGCGCCTCGATCCTCTCGATCGCGTCGACAACGCGATGCTCGATCGAAAGATGCGTGAGCAGGATGATATCGGTCTCGTTCTCGCCTTCCGGCGGCTCCTTCTGGATCATCGCGTCGATCGAGATGTCGCGGTCGGCGAGAATGCGCGTGATATCGGCCAGCACGCCCGGCTTGTCCTCGACGCGCATGCGCAGGTAATAGCTGGTCTCGACGTCACCGATCGGCAGGAAGCGCAGGCTCGACAGCCGGTCGGGCTGGAACGCGAGATGCGGCACGCGATGCTCGGGATCGGACGTGTGCATACGCGTGACGTCCACGAGATCCGCAATGACGGCGCTCGCCGTCGGCTCGGCCCCCGCGCCCGGACCGTAATAGAGCGTCGCCCCGACCGCATCGCCCTTGACCAGCACGGCATTCATCGCGCCCTCGACGTTCGCGATCAGTCGCTTCGCGGGAACCAGCGTCGGATGGACGCGCAATTCGATTCCATCGCGCGCCCGTCGCGTAACGCCCAACAGCTTGATCCGATAGCCCAGTTCCTCGGCGTAGCGCAGGTCCTCGCGCGTCAGCTTCGTGATGCCTTCGGCGTACGCCTTGTCGAACTGCATCGGCACGCCGAAAGCGATCGCCGACATGATGGTGAGCTTGTGCGCGGCGTCGATGCCTTCGACATCGAACGTCGGATCGGCCTCCGCATACCCGCGCGCCTGCGCCTCGGCGAGCACGTCGTCGAACGACGCGCCGCGCGCGCGCATCTCGGACAGGATGAAGTTCGACGTGCCGTTGATGATGCCGGCAATCCACTCGATGCGGTTTGCCGTCAGCCCCTCGCGCAGCGCCTTGATGATCGGGATGCCGCCCGCGACCGCGGCCTCGAATCCCACCATCACGCCTTTCGCATGCGCGGCCGCGAAGATCTCGGTGCCATGGTGCGCGAGCAACGCCTTGTTGGCGGTGACGATGTGCTTGCCGTTGGCGATCGCATCGAGCACGAGCTCGCGCGGCGTTTCGACACCGCCGATCAGCTCACAGACGATGTCGACGTCCGGATGCCGGGCGACCAGCGCGGGATCGTTCGTGAGATGAACGCCGCTGATGCCGCGCGTCCCGTCGCGCGCGCGGTCGAGCGTGCGCGTCGCGATCCATGCGATCGAGATCGGACGACCGGCGCGGCGCTGGATCTCCTCCTGATTGCGACGCAGGACATCGAAGACGCCGCGTCCAACGGTCCCGAAACCGAGGAGCCCGACGTGGATCGGCTTCATCGTCCTCTCATCTTCCTTTCCGGAGGTAGCTGTCGAGGAATCGCGCGATGCGCCCGAACGCCTCGGAAAGGTCGTCGGGATTCGGCAGGAACACGATGCGAAGATGATCCGGGCGCGGCCAATTGAAGCCGGTCCCTTGCACGACGAGCACGTGCTCCTGTTCCAGAAGCTCGAGGACGAAGCGCTGGTCGTCGTCGATGGGGTAAAGGCTCGGATCGAGTCGGGGAAACAGGTACAGCGCCGCCTTCGGCTTGACGCACGTAACGCCCGGAATCGACGTGACGAGCTGGTGGGCGAGATCGCGCTGGCGCGCGAGACGTCCGCCCGGCGCGACAAGGTCATTGATGCTTTGGTAGCCGCCGAGCGCCGTCTGAATCGCGAACTGGCCTGGCACGTTCGAGCAAAGCCGCATCGATGCGAGGATGTCGAGGCCGTCGATATAGTCCTGCGCGTGCCGCTTGTCGCCCGAGATCACCATCCAGCCGCTGCGATAGCCGCAGGCGCGGTAGTTCTTCGAGAGCCCGTTGAACGTGAGGAACAGCACGTCGTCCGCAAGCGAAGCGATCGCCGTATGCTGCGCGCCGTCGTAGAGCGTCTTGTCGTAGATCTCGTCGGCGAGAACGATGAGCTGGTGCTGGCGCGCGATCTCGACCAACTCGCGAAGCAGGCTGGCGGGATACAACGCGCCGGTCGGATTGTTCGGATTGATGACCACGATCGCGCGCGTGCGCGGCGTGATCTTCTCGCGCAGGTCTTTGAGATCGGGCAACCAGTCCGATCCTTCGTCGCACAGATAATGCCGCGGCTGGCCGCCGGCGAGGCTTACCGCCGCGGTCCACAGCGGATAATCGGGCGCGGGCACGAGCACTTCATCGCCGTTGTCGAGCAGACCCTGCATCGACATGACGATCAACTCGGACACACCGTTGCCGATGAAGATGTCGTCGAGATCGACGCCGGCGATGCCTTGCTGCTGCGTGTAGTGCATGACCGCCTTGCGCGCAGCGAACAGTCCCTTGCTGTCCGAATAGCCCGACGCATGCGGCAGGTTGACGATCACGTCGTGTCGCATCTCGTCGGGCGTGTCGAAGCCGAACGGCGCGAGGTTCCCGATGTTGAGCTTGACGATCCGGTGCCCATCCTCCTCGAGCGCCTTGGCGCGCTCCATGACCGGCCCGCGAATGTCGTAGCAGACGTTCGCGAGCTTCGCGGACTTGCGGATGAGCTTCATTCGAGATGCGATGGACGCAAGAATTCGCGATTGTACGGGCTATAATTTTTCGCTTCCCGCGCGGCTGTCGGTCGTCCGCGCCGTCGAGCCTCCCACGCTCCGTGAAATTCCATCTCGCTTCCGCGCAGGGCAATATCGTGACCGCACTCGGACCCGGTTGGGTGCGCGTCGGCGCGGACCGCTACGACGAAAGCGTGGTCATCGCGCCGGACGCCATTGTCGCGCCCTGGGCCGAAGGTGGTTTCGATGCGCTGACCGAGGAGGACTTCGAGCGCGTGAAAGCGCTCTCGCCCGTGATCGTGCTGCTCGGCACGGGCGCGAAGCAGCGCTTTCCCCACCCGCGGCTCTATCGCTCGTTGACCGACGCGAGCATCGGCGTCGAAGTGATGCACAGCGCGGCGGCGGCGCGGACTTACAACATCATCGTCGCGGAAGGGCGGCGCGTCGCGGCAGCGTTGATTCTGGAATCGGCTGCATGAGCGCAGGCTCAGCCGGGCAAGCTGGGGGCGAGCGCCGCGCTCAGCACTGAATCGTCGTCCTGCAGTAGTTCGAAAGCTCCTTCACCACGGCGCGATCGCCGATCGGCTGCTTCGCCTTGCCTGGTCCGTATTCGATGCCGAGACGAAGCTCGTACTTCTGGAAGAACGCATCGAACTGCTCGGCCCCGATCGTGCCGATGGCCGTCAGCTGATCAGTGGCCGCGTCATGCTCGAGCACGATCGCGGCGAGCGGCTGCGGCGCCGGGCCCGACACGACGCGCGCGCCTTCGACCGGATCGTAGATGCTGTGGTCGGCGCAACAATGGATCACGGCGCCGCGCGACGTGTCCGACCGCTCCTTCTGATAACGGATGAACGACACTTCGCGCGTCGGATACGCCAGCTTGTGGGCGCAGATCGCCGAGAACGCAACGACCGTGCGCTCGGGCCCGACGCCACCGTTCCACGCATAGTTCCCACCGTTCTGGCGCGCAAGCGAGCGCACCGGCGCCGCCTTCGTGAGGCGCAATAGAAAGCACGGCGTCGACGCGTACGGATAGTGGAAGACGTAGTTCGTCTCGGTCGCCAGCCGTTTCGTGCGCACCGGATCGCCGTGAATGTCGATGAGCCGCGTGCGCCCGTAAAGGCGCGGCGGCGTGTCGGCCCACGCTTCGGCGAGCGACGCGAGCGACGTTGCGCCCGACATCACGGCACAGGAACCGAGGAATGCACGTCGCTTCATCGTCGCCTTCAGAGCGCCAGGAGTCGTTGCGATGGACGGCCGAAGGGCGGGATGGGCGTCAAGCGGCGAGCAACTGACGGACGTGCTCGGCGGCGCTGCGACCGAGCGCAGTCAACGCATATCCGCCTTCGAGCGTCGAGACGATGCGGCCTTCGCCGTGCCGCTGTGCAACCTTCACCAGCTGGTCGGTGACCCATGCGTAGTCCTCGTCGCCGAGCATGAGCCCGGCGAGCGGATCGTCGCGATGCGCGTCGAATCCCGCCGAGATCATCACCAGTTGCGGACGATGGGCCTCGAGCGCCGGCAGCCAGTGCTTGGTCACTGCATCACGAAACGCGGCGCTGCCGCTGCCGGCGGATAGGGGGATGTTCACCATGTTCGTGCCCAGCGGCTTCACGCCCGAGTACGGATACAGCGGATACTGGAACGTCGACACCATCAATACGCGCGCGTCGTTGGCGAACATTTCCTCGGTGCCGTTGCCGTGATGCACGTCGAAGTCGACGACCGCGAGGCGCTCGACGTCGTGCTCGGACATCGCATGCGCAATGCCGACCGCAACGTTGTTGAACACGCAAAAGCCCATCGCGCGGCGGCTTTCGGCGTGATGGCCCGGCGGACGGACCGCGCAGAAAGCCGATTTGAACTTGCCCCCCATGACGAGGTCGACTGCATGCACGACGGCGCCGGCCGCATGTCTCGCGGCGGCGAGCGAATGCGTATTCATCGCCGTGTCGGGGTCGAGGAATGCAAGTCCCGACGACGGCGCGGCCGCCTCGATCGCGTCGACATAGGCCGCGCTGTGCACCCGCTCGAGCTGCTCGCGTGTGGCGGCCGGCGCTGCGAATCGCTCGAGGCGGCTGTCGAGTCCGGACGCGAGCAGCCGATCCGCGATCGCGGCGAGGCGCTCGGGACACTCCGGGTGATGCGGCCCCATGTCGTGCAGGAGGCACGAGGGGTGGGTGATGAAAGCCAGCATTCAGCAGTCAGCTATCAGCAAAGGCAGAGGCAAGGCCAGTCCGCCGGACGGAGTTTAACCCGCGCTTGCCGGTGATGACGAGGTAGAGCGCCCACGTTAGAGTCGAACTCTTTGCCTAGGTAATCCCCCCAAATGACCGTCAGAGCGGCCTCGCACACGATCCCGACGGCCACGCGCCTCGCCGGCGTCCTGATGCAGCTGAAGCACATCATCGTCGGCAAGGAGGTTCCGCTCGAGCTCGCGCTCGCGTGCCTCGTTGCGCGCGGTCACTTGTTGATCGAGGACATTCCGGGCGTGGGCAAGTCGACGATGGCGCAGGCGATCGCCGCGACGCTCGGACTGCGCTATTCGCGCATCCAGTTCACCAGTGACTTGTTGCCGGCTGACGTGCTCGGCGTCTCGATCTTCGACGAACGCGCGCAGGCGTTCCGGTTTCATGCCGGTCCCGTGTTCAATTCTGTCGTCCTCGCCGACGAAATCAATCGCGCACCGCCGAAGACGCAGAGCGCGCTTCTGGAAGCGATGGAAGAGCGGCAGGTCTCGCTCGACGGACAGACGCGGCCGCTGCCGGAGCCGTTCTTCGTCATCGCCACGCAGAATCCGGTCGAACAGATCGGCGCTTATCCGCTGCCTGAATCGCAGCTCGACCGCTTCCTGATGGCGATCGAGCTCGGCTATCCCGATCCGACCGCGGAGCGCGAGCTTCTGACCGGCGGCGACCGCCGTGCGCGCATTGCGGATCTGACGCCGCTCGCCGATGCCGCAACATTGGCCGAGTGGCAACGCGAAGCAGCGGCGGTGCACATCGCGCCCGCCCTCGTCGACTATGTGCAGGCGTTGATCGCGGCCAGTCGAGGCAGCGGCGGCGCCGACGCGGGTGCGCGTCGCGGGTTGTCGCCACGCGCAGGCCTGATGCTGATTGCCGCCGCACGAGCGCGCGCGTTGATCGCCGGACGTCCGATGGTGCTGCCCGAAGACGTGCAGTGCGTCTTTCCCGCCGTCGCGGGCCATCGGCTTGCGGGCGGCGCGCGCGCCGGATCGATGCAGGCGCAAGCGCTGATCCGCACCGTTCCCCTCGCCTAGATGAAACGACCCCCACGCTTCGCTTCGCTCGCTGCCCCCCGAGGGGGCGCAGTCAGTGCTTGGGGCGGCTGGCCTCCTTGCACCACCGTGGTCTGCAAAAAGTTGCGAGTCGGCCATCTGATGTCGACTCGCGACGCCGCGATCCCCACGCAAACGGCGCGTGGGGCCCCTCGCCGGCTGCTCGCGCCACGCCCTGCGCACTGACATGGCGTAATGACCGCGCAGGCAGCCGTGCGCGGGTGGTTCGCGCAGAAGCGTGCGCGGTTGCTGCGTCATGCGCCCGACGACGGCACGCGCGTCGTTCTTGCGCACTCGCGCATCTACATCCTGCCGACGCGCCGCGGACTCGCGCTGATCGCGACGCTTGCGATCATGCTCGTGACGTCGATGAATTACGGCCTCGCGCTCGGCTTCATCGCAACGTTCGTGCTGACCGGATGGGTCGGCGCCGCACTGCTGAACACGTTTCGCAACCTCGCGGGGCTTGCGATGCAGCCCGGAAGCGCCGGTGAAGCGTTCGCGGGCGAATCGGTTCCGTTTTCATTGACGCTCGTGGCCGGCGCACGAACGCGCGTCGCGATCGAGCTATCGGCGGTACAGCAGCCGCCAGCCTTCGTCGACGTCGAAGCCGGCGCATCGGCGCCGGTCTCGCTTGCGATCGTATCGAGCGCGCGAGGGCATGTTCCGCTCGGCCGCGTGACGATCGCCTCGTCGTTTCCGCTGGGACTGTGGCGCGGGTGGGCGTACACGCACTTTCCCATGCGCGGCATCGCCTATCCGTTGCCCGAGCTTTCCGCGCCGCCGCTTCCAACGTCGATCGAAGGCTACGATGCGGCGTCGCGCTCGCGCATCGATGATGGCGATCTGACCGGACTGCGGAGCTTCCAGCGCGGAGATCCGCTGCAGCGCGTGGCATGGAAGGCGGTCGCACGAGGCGCCGGCTGGCATACGAAGGCGTTCGAGGGAGCGCAAGGCGGCGGGCCCGTCGTGCTCGACCTGCGCGCATTGCCGGCGGCGCTGGCGATCGAGCACAAGCTTTCCCGACTCACCGCCTGGGTGCTCGACTGCGAGCGCGCGGCGCGTCCGTACGCCCTCGTCATTCCCCCGACGCACATCGTCCCGAGTCAGGGACGCGATCAGCGTCGCGCCGTCCTCACCGCGCTTGCGCTCTACGACAAGTCGACGTGACGATCGTCTTGCGCTGGCGCGCCTTTCGCCGACGCATCGCGTCGCGCTCGACGCAACCGATGCTCGCGCCAATGCAACTGCGCTGGCTTGGCTGGATGCTGCTCGCTGCCGGGTTGCCGCTGGTCGCGCACGTTCCGATCTGGGTGGCCGTGATGAGCGCCGCGCTCGTCGTCGTGCGACTTGCATTCCTCCAGCGCGATCGCATGCGTCCCGATGCCGCCGCAGCGCGCATTCCTTCGTGGGCGCTGCCGGTGTTCGCGCTGGCATCGGCCTGGATGATCTACGCGTCGTACGGTTATCTCGTCGGACGCGATCCGCCGATCGCGTTCATGCTGGTGCTGGTCGGCATCAAGTTTCTCGAAGCGCGCACGCTGCGTGACGGAACGTTGCTCGTCTGCCTCGCCGCGTTCCTGTCGGTCACACCGTTCCTGTTCACGCAATCGCCGGTTTCCGCGCTCGCCGCACTGCCGGTGTTGTTTGCGATCGGCGGCTCGCTCGCCGCGTTGCACGCGCGCACGCCGCTCTCCTTCGCCGCGACGGAACCGCGAGCCGCGCTTAAGATGATGGGACGGCTGATGCTCCAGGGATTGCCGTTGGCCGCGATGCTGTTCGTGCTGTTCCCGCGTCTCGGCGCACCGCTGTGGGGCGTGCCGCAAAGCGGTCGCGCGATCACCGGGTTGTCGGACACGATGGCGCCCGGTCGCATCGCCGAGTTGATCGTCGACGACTCGGTGGCGTTTCGCGCGGACTTCGAAGGCCGACCGCCGCCGTCTGCGAAGCGCTATTGGCGCGGGCCGGTGATGTCGCGCTTCGACGGCGTCAACTGGGGCGCGAGCTACCAGGCGCGATCGGTTCCGCAATCGCCGCCATCGCCGACGTCGATCCGCTACACGGTCGCGCTCGAGCCTTATGCCGGACCGTGGCTCTTTGCGCTGGAAACCGCACAGGGGATTCCGGAGACCGGCGACTCGATGGCCGCCGGTGAGATCGGCATGACGCGCGACCGGCAGCTGATTGCGCGGCGGCCGATCGGCCAGATGCTGCGCTATACGCAATCCTCGGTGCTCGATCAGGCAGCGCCCGCGCACGCCGACGAGGTCGTCGAGAATCTCCGGCTGCCGCTCGCAAGCAATCCGCGCACGCGCGAGTACGCGCAAACGCTGCGTTCACGCACCGCGAGCGATCGCGCGTTCATCGACGCGCTCCTCAGGCAATTCCGTGAGGAGAACTTCGTCTACACGCTCGAGCCGGGACTCTTGCCCGCGCGCGATCCGGTCGACGCGTTCCTGTTCGACGTGCGCCGCGGCTTCTGCGAGCACTACGCGAGCGCATTCACGGTCTTGCTTCGCGCTGCCGGCATTCCGGCTCGCGTCGTCACCGGCTATCAGGGCGGCGAGTTGAATCCCCGCGGCAATTACCTCGTCATCCGGCAATCCGACGCGCATGCGTGGACCGAGGCGATCGTCGACGGCGCGTGGCAACGCTTCGATCCGACCGGTGCCGTGTCGCCGCTGCGCATCGAGTCGGGCCTGTCGCGTGCGCTGCCCGATGCGGACCTCGCGCTCTTCTCGCGACTGAACGAAGGCTTGCTGAAAGACGTTCACCTCTTCTTCGATGCGATGAGCCATGCCTGGCGCCGGCACCTGATCGGCTTCGATCGCGGCCGGCAGCACGAGCTTTTGCGCACATTCAACCTCGATCCGTCGAAGCCGTGGCAATCGGCGAGCGTGGCTGCATTCGCCGTCGCGATCTGGATGCTCGTACTGCTCGCGTGGCTCTCGCATCGCCGCACGTCGCGCGAGCGCGTCGCCGCGCTGTGGAGCGACGTCTGCGCGACGCTCGCGCGTGCGGGGTTGCCGCGCGCTCCGCACGAAGGGCCGCTCGAGTTCAGCTCGCGCGCGAGCCGGCGCTGGCCGGATTACGCGATCGCGTTCCGTGCGATCGGCGAATCTTATGCGAGGCTCAAATACGGTCGCGTGAAGCCGCGTGAACGGGAAGCGCTGATCGAGACGCTGACGCGGGCCGCGGAGGTGTTGCCGAACACCGCAGCTCTACGAGGCAGCCGCTGAGCAACGGCGCTTGCCCGTCGAGCGGGCGTTAGCCTATGCTTCGCGAGCGCGCGCCAGTCTGCAAACGGCGCGGGGGGCCCGCGATCCTGATTCGAGTGTTCGAGACGTTGCGGACGCGTTCGTGGCGCGCGTATCTGGTTTTCCTTGCTGCTTGCGCCCTCGCGTTCGCGCTGGAGCACTTGGCCGAGCACGCGATGCACGACCCGTCATCCGGGTTGAGCCAGTCGCTGTTCAACATCCGCGGGGTCTACCAGTACGTGGTGACGGCGTGGCCGCGGCGCCTTGTTCCGCGTTACACCATGCTCGTTTATCTGGATACGGAAGCCGATTCCACTGCGCGAGATCTGGCGTCGAACGTTTGCGAGCAGCGCTCGTATCTCGCGCATCTCCTCCCGGCGATCGCCGCACGCGATCCGGCCGTGATCGTCGTCGACAAGTTCTTCACCGAAGCGGGTTGTCGGTCGGCTTCGGCAACCGAAGAACTGCGCCGCGCCGTCGCCGAGGTCAGTAGGCGCGTTCCCGTGGTCGTCGCGTTGCGCATCAAGGATCAGAGTCGATCCGAGAGCGATCCGAACGCGCCTTATGCCATCGACCCCCCGGTGTCGTTTGCGCCCTCGAGGCACCTGAAGGAAGGAATAGTGAACGTCGACACCGACTCACGGCGGCTTGCCTTGGGCTGGACGATAAAGCGTGATCCCGGAAGCGCGGCGGCCTGGCACAGCACGCTTGCTCTCGTGACGGCCGAGGCTTACGACGCGAAATTGCGGATCAAGTATCCCGGGCTGGAAGAGCTGATCGTCAAGCGGGGCGCGCCGTTCCTGAGTCTCATCCCGAGCGATAGATTCGTGATCTATCACGCCGGCGATCTCGTCTGCGGCGTCGAGCCGCGACCGCCTGCGCTCGACGGCCGCTGCGCGAATCGTCCGACGGCCCCAACGGACCTCGATTATCTGCGCGGGCGCATCGTCGTCTTCGGGCAGGTTTCCCCGGATATGGATTGGCATTCAACCGTCGTCGGCCGCATCCCGGGTGTCGTACTGCAAGCGAACTACGTCGAGGCCCTGCTCGACGAGCGCTACTTCAAGACCGTTCCTGAGTGGGTCAATTACGTCCTCGGCTTTCTGTTCTTTGTCGCGATCGAGGCTTCGCTTCGGCAACGATCAACCTTCGCGTGCCTTGGCGGCGTAGTCAGCGTGGTTATACTGACGTTTCTGCTGCTGACGTTGATCGCGCGCCACGTCGGATATTTCGTCAACCCGGTCACCATCAGCGCTTTCATCCTCGTGCTCAAGCTGATCACCTGGCTGAACGAGCGCATCAGCAAAAGGGAAGACCATGCGCCGACCTAGCCACCACCGGTCACTCATCATTCGAATCTGTAGCGTGTCCCTGATCGCCGTGTCTGCCGCGCACTTCTGCCCGACGTCGTTGGCCCAGACGCCCCGCAAGCCGGACGAGCGCCCGGTCGGCACGACGGCGGGCACTCCCGGCGTCAGGCCGTCCGCCCAAAACAATGCAAACACGACGCTTGGGTCGCGACCGCCCCCCGCGGCTGGCGCGGCGAAAACGGATGCGATCGGGCGCCTGGCGGATAAGGATGGAATGGTCTCGCGCGAGCGCTTCACCCGATTGATGGCGGAGCGATTCGATGCCGCCGACGCGAAGAAAAAAGGCGCGATCCCGGTTGAAGCCGCGCGCAGACTGACAAGGGAAGTTACCCAGTAACGCCGGCTCGCTACGGGGCGAGCGCCTATCAGGCGGAACGGAAAGCGATTCAGGGCTTCGGCTTGGCGTGTAGCCCGTGACATCGCTCTGCTGGTTCGTCGGCGGCTGTGCACCAGCCGACCGCGATTCAAGCGGGCGGCAGGAACTTGATCGGATCCATCGGCCGCCCGAGCCGCCGGATCTCGAAGTGCAGCTTGACCTGCTCGGCGTCGGTGTTGCCCATCTCCGCGATCTTTTCGCCGCGCTTCACCTGCTGGCCTTCCTTCACGACGATCTCGCGGTTGTGCGCGTACGCCGACAGGTAAGTGTTGTTGTGCTTGATGATGACGAGCTTGCCGTAGCCGCGCAGTCCCGACCCGGCGTAGACAACGCGACCGGGCGCGCTCGCGACGATCGTCTGTCCCGACGATCCCGCGATGTCGATGCCCTTCAGGTTCGCCGTGTCCGAAAAGCCGGTGACCAGCTTGCCCTTCGCCGGCCAGATCCAGTCGAGGTCGTCACCGTCGTCGTTCGACGGGCGCGCAGCCCCGGCGGTAGACGGAGCGGTTGCGACCACCGGCGGCGATGATGCAGCGGGCGGCGTGGCCGATGCCGGTGGCTTCGTTGGAACCGTTGCAGGTGCGGGCGTCGACACTGGCGGTGGTGACGCCGGCGCCGCCTTCGTCGCATCGGCGCGCGCGATAACGATCGGCTCCGACTCGACCTTCGCGAGCTCGCGCGCGCGCTCGGGCGTGTAGCGCTCCTTGATCGCCTTCGGCGACACCTTCAGTGATTCGGTATTGCGCGCGATCGTTTCCGGAGCCGCCGGCAAAGGCGCCGGCCTCACCACTGGCCGCGTTTCCATCGGAGGCGCAGCGCGCGACTCGACGACCGGCGGCACCGTCTTGAGCGGCGCCGTCGTGACGCCCGTCGACGTCGCGCCGGCAATGTTTGCCGGCGATCCTTCACCCGGTGGCGACAGCCGCAGCACCTGACCGACGAGAATCAGGTTCGGATTGTCGAGCGCATTCCACGCGGCGAGCTCGCGGTAGTCGAGGCCGTGCTCGAGTGCGATTGTCTGCAGCGTGTCGCCGCGCTTGACGGTGTAGGTCGACGGTCGCCAGTCTGCTTCCGCGCGCCGCGGCGGGACGGGGGCCGGGGCCGGCGTGGCGAGCGGCGGAGGAACGCTCGCGACGGTGGAGGGCGGCGGCGACTGTGACAGCGCGCGCCCGCGATCCTCGACGGGAGCGACGCTGCGCGTTGAACAACCCGCAACGACGACGACAAGCCCGATCGCAACAAGTCGAGCCGCTGTACGAACATAACGAAGAGTTTTCACGCGCGACCCGGCAGGAGCGGAACAAATCTTACCGCATCGAACGTCTGCTCACGCAAGCCGCCCTGCGTCGCGTCGAGCACCGTGAGCCGTTGCGATCCACGCTCGTCGTCACCGCGCGCGGCGAGCGGAAGCACCATGCGCCCGCCGAGGCGCAGGGAGCGCAGCAGCGGCGACGGGACGTGCGTTGCCCCGGCCGTAACGATGATCGCGTCGACGGCAAGATCCTCACCGAGTTCCGCCCCACCGTCGCCGTGCTTCAGCCGCACGTTCGTGATGCGCAGCTCCTTCAGATGGCGACGCGCCTTGGCGACCAGCGCACCGATGCGCTCGACCGTGTACACCGTTTGCGCAAGCTGCGCGAGGATCGCCGTCTGATAGCCGCAGCCGGTACCGATCTCGAGCACGCTTTGAAGCGCCCGACCGTTACGCGCGAGCTCGGTCATGCGCGCGACGATCCAGGGCTGCGAAATTGTCTGGCCGCTGCCGATCGGCAGCGGCGTGTCCTCGTAGGCGCGGATCGCGAGCGCTTCGTCGACGAAGATGTGGCGCGGAACCGCGTTCATCGCCGATAGCACGACCTCGTCGCGGATGCCTTGCTCGCGCAGCCGCTCGATCATCCGCGAGCGTGTGCGCGTGGACGTCATCCCTATGCCGTCGAACCGACTCAAAGGGCCCCCACGCTTGCGGCATACAGCGCCGCTGCGCTGCCCCCCGAGGGGGTGCAATGAGCGCCTTGGGACGGCCCGGCGGCGCTCATGTCATCTCTCCAGCCACGCCGACACTTCCGGCATCTGATCGCGGTTGGTCAAATCGATCTGCAGCGGCGTGATCGACACGAAGCCGTTCTCGGCCGCGTGGAAGTCGGTGCCTTCGCCGGCATCGGCCGCCGGACCCGCCGCACCGACCCAGTAGACGGTCTCGCCGCGTGGGTTCTTCGCCGGAATGACGTCCTCCGCCTTGTGACGCTTGCCGAGCCGCGTGATCTTCGTGCCCTTGAGCGACGCGTGCGGAATGTCGGGCACGTTGACATTGAGGAGCCACCGCCCTGCGGCCGATCGGCCGTGGCGCTCGACCAGATCGACGGCAACACTCGCCGCCGTCTCGAAGTGCCGGCCCTCCTTCGACGTCAGCGAGACGGCGATCGCGGGGATGCCGAGCAGATAGCCTTCGGTCGCCGCCGCGACGGTGCCCGAGTAGATCGTGTCGTCGCCCATGTTGGCGCCGAGATTGATGCCGGACACGATGATCTCGGGCAACTGCTCGAGGAAGCCGGTGACGGCAAGGTGAACGCAGTCGGTCGGCGTGCCGTTGACGAACAGGAACCCGTTCGCCGCGCGGCGCACCATCAGCGGGCGGTCGAGCGTCAGCGAGTTCGATGCGCCGCTGCGATCGCGTTCGGGCGCGACGACGGTAATGTCGTGCCGCATGCCGAGCGCGGCGGCGAGATGCTCGATGCCGGGCGCAAAGTAGCCATCGTCGTTGGAGATCAGGATCCGCATGCGATCCCGATTCTATAATCCGCCGCGGATGATCGCGCTTCGCAACCGTTTGGTCGTCGTCGCCGCCCTCATCGCGGTCTGCGCCGCGCTTCCCGTCGTCGCCGTCATCGCCGGCGGCATCGCGCCGGGCGCGACGCAAACGTTGCAGCATCTCGCGCAAACGGTGCTGCCCGAGGCGATCGCCAACACGCTGCTGCTCGTCGTCCTGGTCGGTGTCGGCGCAGGCATCGGGGGAACGATCACCGGCTGGCTCGTCGCGCAGCGGCGCTTTCCTGGATCGTACGTCTTCGAATGGGCACTCCTGCTGCCGCTCGCGATGCCGGCGTATGTGATGGCCTACGCCTACACCGATTTCCTGCAGTATGCGGGACCCTTGCAAACCGCGTTAAGAGAAACGTTCGGCTGGTCGCGCAACGACTATTGGTTCCCCGAAGTGCGCAGCGTCGGCGGCGCAGCGTTGATGTTCATCTTCTCGTTGTACCCGTACGTCTACCTGATCGCGCGAACCGCGTTCATCGAGCGGCCGGACGTGCTCGTCGAGGCGGCGCGAACGATGGGCGTCAATGCGCGCGGTGCGCTATGGCGCATCGATCTGCCCTTCGCGCGTCCGGCGATCGCTGCCGGAATCGCGCTCGTGCTGATGGAAACGCTGTCCGATTACGGCACCGTCGCCTATTTCGCCGTCGACACGTTTACGACCGGCATCTATCGCTCGTGGTTCTCATTCGGCGACCGGGTCGCCGCGGCCCAGCTTGCAATGTTGTTGCTGCTGTTCGTCGTCGCGGCCATCGTCCTCGAGCGTACGTCGCGACGTGCGCGGCGCTCGGGCGCAACGCGCGCCGCCGTGCCTTCGGCAAGGCCCCGGTTGACCGGCGTCAAGGCGGCAACCGCAACGCTGGCGTGCGGGATTCCGCTCGCGATCGGGTTCCTGATCCCGGTGCTGCTGCTCGTGCGACTGCTGGCCGGCGAAGACGGCATCACCGGCTCACGCTTCGTGTTCTGGGCATGGAACAGCCTGCGTGTCGCTGCGCTCGGCGCGACGCTTGCCGTCGGCGTGGCGCTCGTCATCGCCTATGCGGCGCGACTTTCGCCGGGCCGCATCACGCGCAACGTGAGCCAACTGCTGACGCTGGGTTACGCGGTTCCGGGCACCGTGCTTGCGGTCGGTGTGCTGCTGCCGATCGGCGCGCTCGATCGATTGCTCGCCTCGGCCATCGAGCGCATGACCGGCTCGAGCCCCGGTCTCGTCTTCACCGGCACGGTGATGGCGCTGCTCTACGCGTATGTCGTGCGCTATTTCGCCGTCGCGTGGAACGGCATCGAGCCCGGCTTCCTGCGCATCACGCCGGCGATGGACGCCGCGGCGCGAAGCCTCGGCGCGAACATCGCGCAGACGTTTCGCCGCGTGCACGCGCCGCTGCTCACGCGAAGCGTCGCGGCCACGTTCCTGCTCGTGTTCGTCGACATCATGAAGGAGCTCCCGGCGACGCTGGTTCTGCGGCCGTTCAACTTCGACACGCTCGCGACGCAGACCTATCAGTTCGCGCGCGACGAGCGCCTCGCCGAGGCGGCGTTGCCGTCGCTGGCAATCGTGCTCGTTGGGCTCGTGCCGATCGCGCTGCTTGCGAAGGCCGATCGCCGCGTTCGACGATTGACCGTGACGGGAGCCGCCCCGGTCTAGACACTACATCGCCGCGCTACCGCCAGCCGGCGCGATCCGCGATCTTCTGCGCCGTCGCCGTGTGCTTCGACAGCGTGGCGATCGGCAATGCATCCGGCTTGAACTCGCCCATCTTCTGCAACGCCGGATTGGCGATCGCGACGCCTTTGGCCGTCGGCCACTCGTTGTTGCCGTCGGCGAAATAGATCTGCGCGGCGTCGCTCGCAAGATACTCGAGGAAGCGCACCGCGTTGGCGCGGTGGGGCGCGTGCTTCAACACGGCGCCGCCGGAGACGTTCAGGTGCGCGCCGGTACCGCTCTGATCGGGCCACGCCAGCGCCGTCCTGGCGACGATCTCCTGGTCTTCCGGCTTCGTCGAGCGCATGAGCCGCGCGTAGTAGTACGTGTTGGTGATCGCCACGCCGCACTCGCCCGCCGCGACCGCCTTGATCTGGTCGGTGTCGCCGCCCTGAGGCTTTCGCGCGAGGTTCGCGACGACGCCCTTCGCCCACGCTTCGGCCTTGGCTTCGCCCTCGTGCGCGACACGCGACGCGATCAGCGACAGGTTGTACGGATGGGCGCCGCTGCGCGTGCAGACCTTGCCTCGATTGACCGGGTCAGCAAGGGCCGCGTAGGTCGCGACGTCCGCCGGCTTCACCATCGCCTTGTTGTAGACGAGCACGCGCCCGCGCGTCGAGAAGCCGAACCATTCGCCGCCGGGATCGCGCGCGACCGCCGGGATCCGTTCTTCGAGCAGCTTCGACTTCGCCGGTTGAAAGAGCCCCGCGTCCTTCGCCTGCGAGAGCCGCGCGGCGTCGACGATCAAGAGCACATCCGCCGGGCTTTGCGCGCCCTCGCTCTTCAAGCGCTCGAGCAACTGATCATCGCCCGCTTCGATGCGATTGATCTTGATGCCGGTCGCCTTGGTGAAGTTCGCGTAGAGCGCTTCGTCGGTCTGATAGTGGCGTGCCGAATAGAGGTTGAGGACCCGCTCCTCCGTGGACTGGGCGACGCTGGCAACGGGAAGCGCAAGCGCGACGAGGCAGGAGAGCCAGCGTTTCATTGGAGCGGTACGTCGCGACGGGGAAGCGAAAGAAGCGACTCTAGGTCATCGGTCGCCAGGCGTCAATAGTAATGCGAATTGTTCTCATTCTCTCGGTGTGTGTGTGTGTATGTATGTGTAGAGGGTCAACGTCTGGCTGTACGGCGCGCCGCGACCGGGGCGGCGATTACGCCCTTTCGTCGGATATCGCTTTCGGCAGGCGCTCGCACGCCGGACCTTCGCCGCGCACAACGACGTGTACGGGAGGCTCGATGGAGCGCATTGCAAGAACGTGGAACCTGATGGGCGCCGCCTGGGGAATCCTCGGGCGGGACAAGGGGCTGATCGTGTTCCCTATCGTGTCCGCGATTGCGTGCGGCCTCGTCGTGCTGACGTTCGTCGTCCCGATGTTCGCGGTGTTCGGCGTGGATGGCATGCGCGAGTTCGCCGACAGCCTGGACCACGAGCAGCCGAGCCTCGGCAGCTACGCGATCCTGTTTTTTCTCTATCTGCTTCTCTATTTCACGATGGTCTTCTTCAACGCCGCGCTGGTCGATTTCGTCGTCACGCGCCTTCGCTTGCGCACCGCAGATCGCGATGTGGGCGGCCGTCTCGTCGACGGTCGGCCTCGTGCTCCAATTCCTCCGCGACCGGTCCGGCATTCTCGGGAGGATCGCCGCATCGTTGGCCGGCGTCGCGTGGACGTTGATCACCTATTTCGTCGTGCCGATGATCGTCATCGAGCGCAAGGGCGCGCTCGAGGCGCTGTCGGATTCGAAGGACCTGTTCGTCAACACCTGGGGCAAGGAAGTCGCCGGAGAGTTGAGCTACGGCGTCGTTGGCTTCCTGCTATCGATTCCGGGCGTGGCTGTCGCCTTCGGATCGTGCATGTTGCTCGGTTACGGTCGTTTCCAGAACTGGGCCGCTGTCGGACCGTTCCTCGTCGGCAGCGTGCTGTACTTGATCGCGCTCAGCATCGTCATGTCCGCGCTGAAGGCGATCTTCGGCGTCGTGCTCTACCTCTACGCGAGAACCGGGAAGATTCCCTCGGGATTCGATGCCGACATGCTCGACAGCGCCGTACACCGCGCCTGACGCGCTCACCCGCTGTTGCGCAGCCCCGCCGCGAGCCCGTTGATCGTGAGGTGGATCGTGCGCTGCGTGCGCTCGTCGGTCTGCCCTTCGCGATAGCGGCGCAACAACTCGATCTGCAGGTGGTTCAGCGGATCGAGATACGGCAAACGATTGCGCAGGCTCTGCGCAAGCGACGGATGGTCGTCCAGCAGCTCGCGCTGGCCGCTGATGGCGAGCACCTCGCGGATCGTCGTCGCGTGCTCGTCGGCGATTCGCGTGAAAATCGAATCGCGCAACGCTGCGTCCGGCACCAGCTCGGCATAGCGCGAAGCGACGGCGAGATCGGTCTTCGCCATGACCATCGCGAGATTCGACAGCACGCTGCGGAAGAACGGCCAGCGGTCGTGCATCTGCGTGAGCAACGCCCGCCTCGACGCTTCTTCACCGGGACGAGCCGCGATCCACTCGCGAAACGCCGTTCCGACACCGTACCAGCCCGGCAGCATCAAACGACACTGGCCCCAGCTGAACACCCAGGGGATCGCGCGCAGGTCCTCGATGCGCGTCGACGCGGTGCGCGAGGCCGGGCGACTGCCGATGTTCAACCCGGCGATTTCGGCGATCGGCGTCGAGGCGCGGAAGTAATCGACGAAGCCGTCGGTCTCGTAGACCAACGCTCGATAGGCGCCAAGCGCCCGATGCGCGAGCTCGTCGAGCGCGGCAAAGTACGACTCCGCGTCGTCGCCGAGTTCATCGGGCTCGACGAGCGCCGCCTCGAGCGCCGCCGCAACGAGCGACTCGAGGTTGCGCCGACCCAGTTCCGCATCGGAATACTTGCTCGCGATGATCTCGCCCTGCTCGGTGATGCGCAGTCCATGCGCGACGCATCCGGGTGGCTGCGCGAGGATCGCGTCGAAGCTCGGTCCGCCGCCGCGACCCACCGTGCCACCGCGCCCGTGGAACAAGCGCAACCCGACTTCACGCTTGCGTGCGACATCAACCAGATCGAGCTCGGCGCGGTAGAGCGCCCAGTTCGATGCGAGGTACCCGCCGTCCTTGTTGCTGTCCGAATAGCCGAGCATCACTTCCTGCACGTCTTCGCGCGACCGCAACCACTGCCGATAAACCGGCATCGACAGCGCCTCGTCGAGCGTGCGGCCCGCGTGCCGCAAGTCGTCGATCGTCTCGAACAACGGCACGATGTCCATCGACAAGCGGTCGCCGCGCAGCAGCCCGGCTTCCTTCAACAGCACGCCGACCTCGAGCAGGTCGGAAACCGACTGGCACTTCGAGATCACGTAATGCGGTATCGCCTCAGCCCCGAATGACGCGTGGATCGAGGCGGCGGCATCGAGCACGGCCAGTTCGTTCCGCGCAAGGTCGTCGTAGTCGACGAATGCCGAGCGAAGCAATCGTGGCGACGCAAGCTCGTGCGCGAGCAGCGCGACTTTCGCCTGCTCGTCGAGCGCTTCGTAGTCGTGTTCGACGCCCGACTTCGCGAGGAGCTCGGCGACCGTCTTCGCATGCACGTCGGCGCTTTGGCGCAGATCGAGCGGGGCCAGGTGAAAGCCGAACACGCGCGCCGCATAGCGCAACGGCGTGAGCCTTCGATCGCCCAGGCGCCGGGCGCCGTGCGCGTCGAGCGACGCGGCGATGATGGAAAGATCCGCCTCGAACTGCGCCGGCGTCTCGTAGGCCGGCGCGTCGCCCTGCGCCGGCCGTGACGGCTTCATCTGCGCGAGCCGCTGCGCGGTCGCCGCGAGACGCGCATAGATGCCGACCAGCGCCTGCCGATAGGGCTCGTCCTGTCGATGCGGACTCGCGTCGGCGGCGCTCTGCGCAAGCGCGGTCAACGCATCGCTCGGCGTGACCAGTCGCGTCGACAACGACAACTCGGCGCCGAGCCGATGCACTTCGTCGAGATAGTGCGAGAACGCGAGCTTCGCCTGCGCTTCGATCGCATAGCGCAACGTGTCGGCGATGACGTACGGATTACCGTCGCGATCGCCGCCAATCCAGCTGCCGATGCGCAGGAACGCCGGAAGCCCCGACGGGTCGCGCGGCTCCGGCAACAACTGGTTCGCTACGACGTCGTAGAGCCGCGGGATCTCGGAGAGGAACGTATGGCGGTAGTACGCAAGCCCGTTCTCGACTTCGTCGACGACGCGCAACCGCGCGAGCCGCAACATCGCCGTCTGCCAGAGCCCGAGCACCTGCCGATTGAGCGCGGCATGCCACTCCTGGGTCTCGTCGGACGTCATCGTCATGCGGTCGCGCAGCGTCAGGAGCCGCGCGATCTCGCGCTCCGCGTCGAGGATGCTCTTGCGCTGCACCTCGGTCGGATGCGCCGTCAACACCGGATTGAGCGTCGCTTGCTCGAGCCACGCGAGCATCGATTCGTTGCTTGCGCCTTCGCGACGAAGCTTGTCGAACGCATGCGCGAGGCTTGCGCGCGCGGGCGGCTCACCGGCGAGCGCGAGCCGGCGCGCGCGGCGGTTCTGATGCACGTCCTCGGCGATGTTCGACAAATGCGAGAAATAACTGAACGCGCGCACGACATCGAGCGTCTGGCTGATCGTGAGACGATTGAGCAGCGCGACGAGCGCATGCCGCGAATCGTCCGCTTCGCGGCCGGACGCGCGACGGAACAGCACCGCCGTCTGCCTGATCGTCTCGATGCGCTCGAAACCGTCGTTGCCCGCGAGCTCGCGCAGCACATCGCCGAGGATGCGGCCGAGGAGCCGCGTGTCGTCCTTCAACGCGGCATCGGGATCGTCATCGGTCTGCATTCGTGCGCGTAAACGCTACAATCGGCATTCAAGTATAGAAGTAGACTGGAAGTACACCGGAAATGTCCGAAGCACTCGCCGCGCACGCCCGGTCGCTCGTCAACGCCAGCCTCAAGGACCTGTTCGCGCACGATCCTTCGCGCGTGACGCGTCTCACGTTGCAATGGGACGGCTTTCACGTCGATCTCTCGAAGGAGCGCTTGAGCCCGTCGGCGCTCGACGCGCTGCAAAAGCACGCCGACGCGATCGGCGTCGTGCAATGGATCGAGGCGCTCTTCGCCGGCGAGCGCGTCAACCTTTCCGAAGCCAGGCCGGCGTTGCACACGGCGCTTCGTCAGCCCGGCGATGCGCCGATTCGTGTCGCAGGCGACGACATCATGCCTGCGGTGCGCGCCACACGCCAGCGGATCCGCGCGATCGCGCAGCGGCTTCGATCAGGCGAATGGCACGGCGCGACCGGCCAGCCGATCCGCCATGTCGTGAGCATCGGCATCGGCGGATCGGACCTGGGTCCGCGGCTCGCGTGCGACGCCTTGCGAAGCGTCACCCAGGCGCCGGTCGACGTCGCGTTCGTCTCGAACGTCGACCCGGAAGCGATTGCGCGCGCCCTTGCGCCGCTCGATGCGGCGTCGACGCTCGTGATCGTCATCTCGAAGACGTTCACGACACAGGAAACGCTGGCCAACGCGCACTCGGCGCGACAATGGCTCGTGCGATCGACCGGCGTCGACGATGTGTCGCCACACTTCATCGGCGTCACGGGGAACGTTCCCGAAGCCGCTCGCTTCGGCGTTGCGGCCGACAACGTTCTGCCGATGTGGGACTGGGTCGGCGGACGTTACTCGTTGTGGTCGGCGGTCGGATTGCCGGTCGCGATCGCTTGCGGCGAAGACTTGTTCGATCAGCTGCTGGCCGGAGCGGCTGCGATGGACCGCCATGTGCGGACCGCGCCGCCGCAGGACAACCTCGCGATCGTGTTGGGTCTCGTCGCATGGTGGAACGCGCGCTGGCTCGGCCTGGCGCAGCGCCTGGTCATTCCTTACGCGCACGCGTTGCGCGAGTTGCCGGCGTACCTGCAGCAACTTTCGCTCGAGAGCAACGGCAAGCGCGTGACGCGCGATGGGAGCCCGCTCAACACGCCGTCTGCGCCGTCGCTCTGGGGCAGCACGGGAACCGACGCGCAGCATTCGTTCTTTCAATGGCTGCATCAGGGCACGCATCCGACGCCGGTGGAATTCGTCGTGCCGGTGCGCGCCTCGCATCCGCTGCGCGATCAGCAGACGCTGCTCGTCGCCAATGCGCTCGCCCAGTCGCAGGCGCTGTTGATCGGCCGGTCGCCCGAGCAAACGTTGCGCGAGCTCGCAGGCAGTGGACTCTCGTCGAGCGAAACGGAAGCGTTCCTTGCGGCGCGCGTATGCCCGGGCAACCGCTCATCGACGACGATCCTCGTGCCGACGCTCGACGCGTGGCATCTCGGCGCGCTGCTCGCCCTCTACGAACACCGCACGTACGTCGAATCGCTGCTCTTCGAGGTCAATGCGTTCGACCAGTGGGGTGTGGAGCTCGGCAAGACGCTTGCGAAACCGATCGCTGCGGCGCTTGCCGGCGATGCGCTGTTGCCGATGGGAACCGACGCGTCGACCGAGTCGCTGGTGGCGGCGGCTCGGCGACTGTTGCAAGCGAACGCTTAGCTGGGCGAGCGCGCCGCCTTGATCGCCTGCGCGAGCTGCCACACGGCCGTCGCATACAACCGGCTACGGTTGTACCGCGTGATGACGTAGAAGTTGTGGCACGCGATCCAGTAGCTCACGTCTTCCTTCGATTCTTCGAGCAGCAACACGCCCAATGGCTCGGGACCGATGACGCCGGGCCACGCGACCGGTGTCACGCCATCCGCAGCCCACATCGACGCAAGCCGGCGCTCGGACAAGCCTCCGTCGAGCCGCCGCATGACCGTCGACATCTGCTGCGGATCGATGCGCGCGGGGATCAGAACCGGCTGGCCGCGCTGCCAATCGTGGCGCGCGAGATAGTTGGCGACGCTTCCGATCGCGTCTTCGGCGCTGTCGAACAGATCGACGCGACCGGTGCGATCGAAGTCGATCGCGTAGCGGCGGTAGCTGCCGGGCATGAACTGCGGAAGGCCCATTGCGCCGGCGAACGAGCCCTTCGGCGCCACCGGCGAGAAGCCCTGCTCGCGCGCGAGCAACAGGAACTCCTTCAACTCGCCGCGGAAGAACGTCGCTCGTCGCGGATAGTCGAAGGCGAGCGTCGCCAGTGCGTCGATCACGCGATGGCTTCCGGTGTACTTGCCGAACGAGGTTTCCACACCGATGATCGCGACGATGACCTCGGGCGGCACGCCGGTATCCGCTTGCGCTCGCGCGAGAGCGACCGCGTGCGTCTTCCAGAACTCGACGCCGGCGTCGATGCGCGCCGGGGCGAGGAACGGCGGCGCGTACTCGAACCACTTCGGCGGCTCCATCACCGGCTTGTTCATCAGCTCGACGATGCGCGGCTGGAAGCGCGCGGCGGAAAGCCAGCGATTCAGGTCGTCGAGGGGGAAGCCATGCGTGGCGTTCATCTCTGCGATGAAGGCCCGCACGTCCTCACGATCGGTGTAATTGACACGGGTCGTCGTTTCCGCGCGGCGCTTCGCCGCAGGCTCTGCCGCGAGCGTAGGGACAGCAACACCGAGGCTCAGCGCGACGACGAGAGACGAAACGACCAACAGGCGCGGCACGACGGCGGGCGAAAACGAGGTGGCGCGATGGTATCATCGCGCGCCCTTGCGCGGCGATGCTCTATCCGCTCTTCCGACCGCTGTTCTTCGCGCTCGATCCCGAGGTCGCGCACGAAGCCGCCTTCGCCTCGCTCGACGCAGCGGCACGTGTCGGCGTCGCGCGCATCGCGCTTCCGGCGGTCCCCGATGATCCGATCGAGCTGCTCGGGCTCACGTTTCCTAACCGCGTCGGCATCGCCGCCGGCCTCGACAAGAACGCCGCGCACATCGATGGCCTCGCCGCGATCGGCGTAGGTCATATCGAATGCGGCACCGTCACGCCGCGTGCGCAGCCAGGTAATCCCAAGCCGCGGCTCTTTCGCCTGCCCGACGCGCAAGCGCTGGTGAACCGCATGGGGTTCAACAACGATGGACTCGAGGCATTCGTCAGCAACGTGAAGCGCGCGCGCTATCGAGGCGTGCTCGGCCTCAACATCGGCAAGAACGCCGATACGCCGCTCGACCGCGCGACCGACGATTACGTCGCGTGCCTGCGCGGCTGCTACGCGCACGCGTCGTACGTCACGGTGAACGTGAGCTCCCCGAACACGAAAAGCCTGCGCGACCTGCAACAGGAAGATGCATTGGCGCGGCTCCTGGCGACGCTCAAGAACGAACGGGCGAAGCTTGCCGATCGGCACGGCAAGGCGACGCCGATCCTCGTCAAGATCGCGCCCGATCTCGAGCGCAACGCAATCGACGCGATCGCGCGGTTGCTCGTCAGGCTCCGCATCGACGGCGTCATCGCCACCAACACGACGATCGCGCGCGACGGCGTCGAAACGCTGCGTCACGCCGATGAAAGCGGAGGCCTTTCCGGCGCGCCCCTGCGCGAACGCGCGACCGAGGTCATCCGCCGGCTTGCGGCCGCGATCGACGGCGCGCTGCCGATCATCGGCGTGGGCGGCATTCTCCGAGGCGAGGACGCGAAGGAGAAGATCGATGCCGGCGCGTCGCTGGTCCAGCTCTACACGGGGCTTATCTACCGTGGGCCCGAGCTCGTCGCCGAATGCGCTCGGGCAATGCTTGGCACCCGTACACCACCCTGAAACTCGCCAAGCGCCGGTTGACATGCGCAAGTTATTTCGATATTATTGGAAATATGGAATCCTCCGCGAAGCGGAAGTTGAACACCAACGAGGCGCAGCTCGCCGTCGCCGCCCTGGCTGCGCTTGCCCAGGAAACGCGCCTTGCGATCTTTCGGCTCCTCGTCGAGCACGCGCGTGCGGGTTTGACACCCGGCGCGATTGCGCTCGAGCTCGATCTTGCGCCGGCGACACTGTCGTTCCACTTGAAGGAGCTCGCAAACGCGGGCCTCATCGAAGATCGACGCGAAGGCCGGTTCATCTGGTACCGGCCGGATATTGCTGCGATGAATGGGCTCCTCGGCTACCTCACCGAAAACTGCTGCCGCATCGGCGGCAATGCTTGCGCGACCGAATGCGCGCCGGTCGCATGCAAACCTACTCGCCCGCGCAACCGGAGCAGGCCATGAAACGATTTCACGTGCATCTCGGCGTTCCCGATCTGGCGGCAAGCATCCGTTTCTATTCGAACCTGTTCGGCAGGCCACCGGCGATCGAGAAGCCCGACTACGCGAAGTGGATGCTCGACGACCCGCGCGTCAACTTCGCCGTGTCACAGCGCACCTCGAACGCCGGCCTGAGCCACCTCGGCCTGGAAGCCGAATCGGCGTCCGAGCTCGCGCAGATTCGCGCTTCGTTCGCAGCCGCCGATCCATCGTTGCTCGTCGATGAACCGAACGCGCGATGCTGCTACGCCGAAGGCAACAAGCACTGGACGCGCGACCCGCAGGGCATCGCGTGGGAAGGCTTTCAAACGACGGCCACGCTTGCGAGCGCTGCGCAGTGCTGCGCGCCGCAGGTTGCGCCCTCCACCACGGAACGGCAAGCTGCAAAGTGCTGCTAACGTGATCAACGTCCTGTTCCTCTGCACCGGCAACTCGGCCCGCAGCATCATCGCGGAGAGCGTGCTGAACCAGCTCGGAGAGGGACGTTTCCAGGCCTTTTCGGCAGGCAGCCATCCGACGGGCCAGGTGAATCCGCGCGTGCTCGAGTTTCTCGAGTCGCGCGGCTTCACGACGACCGGGGCAAGAAGCAAATCGTGGGACGAGTTCGCAGCGCCCGGCGGGCCGAAGATGAACCTGGTCATCACCGTATGCGATGGCGCTGCCGAGGAAGCTTGTCCGATGTGGCCCGGACATCCGGCCGTTGCCCACTGGAGTGCGCCCGACCCCGCGCTTCACATGCCTGATCCCGAACGCGCGATGCAGGTGATCGGGGACGTATTCGGCGCAATGCATCGTCGCATCTCCTCGCTCGTCGAACTCCCGATCGAAAAGCTCGGCACGTCGTCTTTGCAAGCAGCAGCACGCAAGATCGCCGGCACGACGTGAACCCCGCGTACCGCGCGTCGTTCGCGGAGTTCGTTGGCACGGCGGGCCTCCTCGCCGTCGTCGTCGGAAGCGGAATCATGGGCGAGCGGCTGGCCAACGGAAACGCCGCGCTGGCCCTCCTCGCGAACTCGATTGCCACCGGCCTCGCGTTGCCGGTCCTGATCGTGACCTTCGCGGAACTGTCGGGGAGTCACTTCAATCCGCTCATTTCGCTCGTTGCGTGGTGGCGCGGAGAACTGGCCAGCCTTCGGTTCATCGTCTATGTTGCTGCGCAGTTCGGCGGCGCATTGGCCGGCGTCGCGTTGGCCCACGTGATGTTCGACCTGACCGCGTTCTCGTCGAGCGAACAAGCGCGGCAAGGCTTCGGCCAGTGGACAAGCGAGGCGGTCGCGACGTTCGGCCTGGTGTTTCTCGTCTTCGCGACTTCCGACCGCAGCAAACCAACGCTGCCGTTCCTGGTCGGCGCCTACATCGCCGCCGCCTACTGGTTCACCGCTTCGACGTCGTTTGCCAATCCCGCCGTTACCGTGGCTCGCGCGTTCACGGACACGTTTGCCGGAATCCGCGCCATCGACGTAACGGGTTTCGTCGCCGCGCAGATTGCAGGGGCGATCCTTGCCCTCATTGCCCTGCGCCTGGTTGGGCGTTGAAGTATCCGTGGCGCACACCGGCTCTCGATCACGGTCCGCCTCCGCCGCCCGGCCCCTCATGCGAATTGCCCGCGAGCATCTTCGAGTTCGCGATCGCAACGACGACATCGTCCTGGTTACGGCATTCCGCCATCAGCGACACGATGCCGCCCGCATGTTTCGGCTTGTCGTCCTTCGCGACGATCGTCCATGTCGTCGTCAGCGTGTCGCCCGGACGGACCGGCGCGACGAAGCGAACATTGTGCTCGACCAGCGCGATCGCCGTGCCATGAAAATACGTACCGAGCGGCGCGCCCATCACCGCCGCAGTGAGCATGCCGTGCAGGATGCGCCCGCCGAAACGGCCGTTTCTCGCGTACGACTCGTTCACGTGGTGCGGATTGAAATCACCGATCAGGCCCGCACCGAGCACCAGATGCGTCTCGGTGACGGTCAGCGTCGCCGAGAATGTAGTTCCGAGGCGAACGTCGTCGTAGCGCGCGCCGCTGCCGTTCATCGCGCGCCGCGCCGCCCGCCGGCGACCGGTTGTGCGGGGAATCCGGCGGCCGCAACGCCGGCGACCAGATGGGCGAACGCTTCGTCGACATCCGACGCCGCGCCGCGGACGCCGAGCTCGATCCGCCGGCGCCCTTCACCGACGAACGACGGCAGGCTGAACAGGCGCACGCGCGGATAGCGCGCGACGTTCTCGTTCATCAGCGGCACCAACTGGCTCTCGCCGGCGTCGTGCACGATCAGCGTGCGCTCGACATCGGGTTCGCGCTGCAACGATGGGTAATGCGTCGCAAGCACCCAGTCCATCATCGGCCACGCCATCTGCGGAAACCCCGGAAGGAAATGATGGTCGCGAATCGAGAATGCGGCGACGCGATTGACCGGATTCGGAACGATCGTCGATCGGGCGGGAAACTCCGCCATCAGCACGCGGTGCGGATACGCGCCTTCGCCGAACTGCGCCTCGATGGACGCCACCGCTTCCGGGTGCCGTTCGAGGGCCACGCCGAGCGCCGCCGCCGCAGCCTGGCGCGTGTGATCGTCCGGCGTCGCGCCGATGCCGCCGAAGCTGAACACGAGATCAGCGCGCGCGAAGCTCTGCTGCAGCTGCTCGACGATCCGCGCCCGATCGTCGCCGAGATACGTCGCGTAATCGAGCTTCAATCCCCGCGAAGCGAGCGTTGCGATGACGTGCGCCAGATGCGCGTCGCTGCGCTTGCCGGACAGAAGTTCATCGCCGATGATCAGCGCGCCGATCCGCATGGCGCAAAAGCTATTGTTCAACGGCCTCAGGAAACCGCTGTTCCATTTGCGCCATCATGCTCGAGAACGCGCGATCGATGAGCGGCTCGGCCTCGACCAACCGCGCGCGATCGGTGCGGAAGTGGTCCGCGAGCTCCTCGGCGTTGATCGACAGCGCCTTCTGCCCCTGGCGATTGGTGAACAGGTAGGTGCCGCGCAGCGGGCTGACCCAGGCGAGCTTCGCGAATGCGAGCTGCCCGTCGTCGCTCTCGAACTCCACCCACATGCCACGCTCGAGGTGACGCGCGATCTCGAGGTACTCGTCGTCCAGGATCTCGCGCTGCGGCTCGACCGGCGCCGGCGGCGCAGGCGCCATCGCTTCGGCCAGCGCTGCGGCGCGCGAGGCGGTCGCTTCGTCGCCGACCGCCTTCGCCATCTCGACCTGCACCTTGGCCTGCTCGGCGACGGCTGCCGTCGGCGACTCGACATTGGCAAGCGCCGGCTTGACCGCGGCCGCATGCGCCTCGACGAGGTTCGACATGAACCGCTCGCGGTCCTCCGGCACCCAGCCTTGCGGCGACATGCCGGCATCCAGTCGCTTCAATAGCGACGGCAGCAGCGCGATGAGATGCTTGCGATCCTCGGTCGAGCGCTTCGGCTGGACGCTCCACACCAGATCCTCGAGCGTCGTGATCGCCGAAGTCCACGCCTCGCTGTCCTCGCCGCGCTCGAGATACACGTGCGATAGCGCACCCGACCATTGCGTGCGCAGGAACGTCGCGAGGAATGTCGGGATGGGATTCGACTCGACGCGCCGCTCGACCTCCGAGCGCACGACGACCGATGCAATGTCGCGCCGGTCGCGCTGGTTGATCTCCTCGGCCGTTGACGCGATGTTCGTCTCGGCCGCCTTTTCCTCCTCGGCGAGGAACGCCTGCAGCTCGGTGCGAAGCTCCTCGAACAACGACAGGTCGTCGGCGAAGCGCTCGAGGACCGCGTGGACGATCCGGTCGATCACCTTGTAGAGCGGATCGTCCTGCCCGATGACCGGCGACCAGCCGAGGCCGGCCTGCGCCAGCTCGTTGACCAGCAGGCGCGCCGGATGCGTCTTCTTCGCGAAGAACGCGCCGTCGAGCATCGCCGCCTTCAACACCGGAATCTGCAAACGGGCGAGCAACGCCTTGATGCCGTCGGGAAGGTCTCGCGTATCGAAGATGAAATCGAACAGCATCGCGACCATCTCGATCGTCATCGACTCGAGCTGGTTCGCCTTGGCGCCGAGCTGCGATTCCTTCAGGTCGCGGAGAACGTTGTGCAGGCCCTCGGGGATCCCGGAGAACGGCACCATCGCGCCGCCGATTTCGAATCCCGATTGACCTGCCTGAAGCCGCGTCAGGCCCTCGTGCAGATCGACAGTCGAGATGATCGGCGCACTTGGCACGTAGCCGGACATCGTCGTCGGCATCGGCGCGAACGTGCGCGTCGCCGACGCCTGCACGGGCGCACCGGGCATCTGAATCGCCGGAAAGTCGAGATCGTTGCCCGACGACGGGGCGAAGCTCGGCGGTGGCGCTCCTGCATGCGGGACGCTGGCAGGCCCGGAGCCGGACGGCATCTGCGGTGGCGCCCCTGCATACGGCACGCTGGCAGGCCCGGAGCCGGACGGCATCTGCGGTGGCGCCCCTGCAAGCGGCACGCTGGCCGGCCCGGCGCCGGACGGCATCGGCGGAGGCGCGCCCGCGAACATCCGCTGGAACATCGCCATGACGTCGACTTCGGGCGATGGTAAGGCCGGTTTTTCTCGCTTCGCCTCGGGCTTCGCGCGGTCGGCCGGACCGCCGGCGTTGATCCGGCGCATCGCGCCCGGCGCGATCTTCAGCTCGACCAGGTGGCGGTTCAGATCCGCGTAGATCGCGTTGATCTCGGCGAGCGAGGTCTGGTTCAGCTCCTTCAACACCTGGAACTTGATCCGCGTGTCGGTCTTGACGTCCTTCAGCGCGTCGGCGAACGCATCGACGATCGTGCCCGGCGCGAGCGGATTCCCGTCGGTCTCGAGATCCGGGCGGTCCAGCAGGAAGCCGACGCCGCGGTTCAGCTGCTGCAGCTCGTCATAACACACGTTCTCGACGACACGCTTCAGGTTGCCGCGAATCACCGATTCGTCCATCGTCGTCGTTTCGACGAGCGTCAGCTGGTCGGACGCGATTGCAGAGAACTGCTGCTTCGCGACGACGCGGCCGGACAGTCCGTCGTTGACGCGCTCCTTCATCCGGTGCTCGAAATCGGCGAGGAGCGCGGCCCGTTGCGCCTGCAGCACCGCGCGCGCGTCGAGGAAGAGCTGCTGCTCCTCGCGCACGTCGGTTCGCCCCGCGCGGTCCATCAGCGCATCGGAGACGCGACTCAGGATGTCGGAGAATGCATCCTGCAGCCGGCGAATCACGAGATCCCGACAGTCGCCGAGGATCTTCCGGCTCTCGCCGGCAGGCGGCGGGCGCGGCGCGGGCTTCGCCGGCACGGTGGTCGGTGGCGTCGCGTTCAAGCGCGTTTGTAGTCGACGATTAGACGAGCTTTTGTGGTTCGCTGCGCGTCGGTAGAACAGTCAACGTGTTATCGCAGTGTCTAGCCGTTTGACTGTAGCACGCAGCCCAGAACGTTGCCATTCGCGAGGCCGGCCCGCTCATCGGTCGAGATCCTGCCAGGCGGATTCCAGGCGTTTATACGACACGGGGAACGGCGTCTTCAGCTCCTGGGCGAAGAGCGAGATTTTCAGCTCCTCGATCAGCCAACGAAACGCGTCGAGCTTCGGCTCGTGCCGGCCGGCTGTCCGGTTGCGCTCGAGGCGCTCCCGATGGCGCTGGATCAGGCTGTCGACCCGGGCAGCGTGGATGTCGTCGCGATCCGGCCGCTCGAGCTTGCGCTCGACGCGCCGCTCGAGACCCTTGAGATACCGCGGCACGTGCTGCAGGTTGGTCCAGCGTGTGTCGACGAGAAAGCCGGGGTGGATCAATGCATCGCGCTGGCCGCGGATATCTGCTGCGAACCGGCTGTGGGCCGTGGGCACCGCGGCAAGGTGCGCGTTGAGCGCCTGATAGGCCGTAGCGATCGATGAGAACAGGCGCTGCGCACCCTCGGTGACCGCGGGCAACCGCGCCTTCGCCCGCTTCAACTGCTCGGTAAAGGCCGGTTCACTTCGCGGCAACGGGTCGTCGCCGATGAAGGCGCGATCGTCGATCGCATCGGACAGGTCCTCCGCGAGTCGCTTCGGCTCGACCGCGCCCTTGAATGCAGCGAGCGCTTGCGGCGCGAGCGCATCCGGCTTCGCGCGTTTCGGCAACGCGAGCCGGATGAGCCGGACCACCCCCGCCCGGTGCGAAGCTTCCGCGGCGTCCGCCGTGTCGAAGAGCTTCAGCGAAACGCTGTCGCCGTCATCGACAAGCGCGGGAAAGCCGGTGATCTTGCGGCCGCCGCGCGTGACGGTCAGCGAAACAGGCACATCACCGAACGACCAGCGCGTCAATCCTTCGCGCTCGAATGTCGGCGCCACCTGCCCGAACGACAATTGCGCGGCCTCGCCGAGTTGCGCGCGCAGCGCTTCGACGTCGCGGCCCATCGCGAGCTCGTCGCTTGCGGCATCGACGACGCGCACGTTGAACGACAAGTGCGCGGGCAAAGGCGCATTGTCGAACACGTCGCGCGAAACCGTCGTCGACAACCTCGCGTTGAGCCATGCGCGCAACGCTTCCTGCAGCGACGTTTCATCGCGCGCCGCGTCTTCGAGGAACGCGGTGACAAACGGCGGCAACGGGTTCAATCGATTCCGCACGTGCTTCGGCAGCGCCTTCAGGTACGCCGTGACTTTTTCGCGCACCATGCCCGGAACGAGCCACGAGAGTCGCGCGTCGTCCACCTGGTTCAGCAGCGCGAGCGGCACGGTGAGCGTCACCCCGTCCAGCGGATGCGAGGGTGCGAAGCGATACTTGACCGGCAGATCGGCGCCGGCCATGCGCAACGTCTCGGGATACAGCGCCTCGGTGATCGTCGAGGCCGCATGGCGCATCACTTCGTCGCGCGTGAAGTGCAGATGGCGCGGCGCGCGCTTCTCGACGTTCTTGCGCCAACGCTCGAATGTCGCCGACGAGTGCACGCCCTCCGGGATGCGCTCGGCATAAAGCGCCGCGAGCGCCTCGGGATCGACGAGCACGTCCTGACGGCGCGCCTTGTCCTCGAGCTTCGCGACGTCCGCCACGAGCGCCGCATTGTGTTTCAGGAAGGCCGCGGGGGTCGCAAGGCGACCTTCGACGAGCCCTTCGTGAATGAAGATCTGCCGCGCGACCGCGGGATCCTTGCTGCCGAACGAAACCGCGCGCCGCGTGTTGACGGTCAAGCCGTAAAGCTGCACGCGCTCGGCTGCGACGACCTCGCCGCGCGCGCCGTCGAATCGCGCGTCGAAATAGGTCCGCGTCACGCGATCACCGGCCACATCCTCGATCCACTCCGGTTCGATGCGTCCGACGCATCGAGCGAACAGGCGCGTGGTTTCGACGAGCTCGGCCGCGACGACCCAGCGCGGCGGCTTCTTCGCGAGACCCGACGACGGATGCACGTGAAAGCGCAGGCCGCGCGTGCCGAGATAGCCATCGCCGTCGTCGCTGCGCATGCCGACGTTCGCGACGAGTCCGGCCAGCAGCGCCTTGTGCAGAAGTGCGTAGCGCGCGGCGTCGAACGTCTTCGGGAGCGTGTCGTCCCATGTCCATCCAGCTTCGGCAAGCTCGCTTGCAAGTTGCCGATGCACGTCGCGCCATTCGGTCAACCGCAGGAAGTTGATGAATTGCGCCCGACACGCGTCGACCAGGCGACGATGCGCAAGGCGCTGCGCACGAAGCTCGCCGAACCCCTCCCAGAGCGCGACGAGCGAGGCGAAATCCGAGCGTTCGTCCCGGAACTTGAGGTGTGCCTGGTCCGCGGCCTGTTGCCGGTCGAGCGGTCGCTCGCGCGGATCCGGAACCGACAACGCGGCCGCGATGATCAGCGCCTCCGGCAAGCAACCCGTCGCACGGGCCGCGATGACGATGCGCGCGAGGCGCGGATCCAGTGGCAGCCGCGCAAGCTCCCGACCGATGTCGGTCACCGCGTTGGTCGCGTCGACCGCCCCGAGCTCGCCGAGCAATTGATAGCCGTCGGCCACCGCGCGCGGCGTAGGCGGTTCGACGAACGGGAACGCGGCGACGGGTCCCAAGTCGAGCGCCGCCATGCGGAGGATGACCGAAGCAAGCGAGCTGCGCAGGATTTCCGGATCGGTGTAGCGCGGTCGTGCCAAGAGATCGGCGTCGCCATAGAGACGAACGCACACGCCGTTCTGTACGCGACCGCTGCGGCCGGCGCGCTGTTGCGCCGACGCTTGCGAGATCTTCTCGATTGCAAGCAACGTCGTCTTGTTGCGTGCGTTGTAGCGCTTGATGCGAGCGAGGCCCGTATCGATGACGTAACGAATGCCCGGCACGGTGATCGACGTTTCGGCGACATTGGTCGCGAGCACGATCCGTCGGCCGTTCGACGGCGCGAAGATGCGCTGCTGCTCCTCGACCGATAGCCGAGAGTAAAGCGGAAGGATCTCGACCGACTGCGCGTACGGCCTTCGAGCGAACGAACGGCGCGCGAGATCGGCGGTCTCGCGGATCTCGCGTTCGCCGGGAAGGAACACGAGCATGTCGCCCGGTGCTTCGCGCCATAGCGATTCGGCGGTATCCACGATCGCGTCTTCGAGCGCTTCCTCGTCGTCGGCTTCGTCGGATGCGATGTCGTCCTTCGCTCCGAGCGGCCGATAACGGACCTCGACGGGGAACGTCCGACCCGAAACCTCGATCACCGGCGCGGCCGTGTTGCCGTCGCCGAAGTGCTCGGCGAAGCGTTGCGCGTCGAGCGTTGCCGACGTGATGACGAGCTTGAGGTCGGGACGCCGCGACGACAGCTGCTTCAGGTAGCCGAGCAGGAAGTCGATGTTGAGGCTGCGCTCGTGCGCCTCGTCGATGATGATCGTGTCGTACTGCAACAGCTCGCGATCGCGCTGCGTCTCGGCGAGCAGGATGCCGTCGGTCATCACCTTCAGGTACGCCTCCGGGCGCGTGTGGTCGGTGAAGCGGACCTTGAAGCCCACGGACTCGCCGACGCGACTGCCAAGCTCGTGCGCAATACGCGAAGCGACGGCCCGCGCGGCGATGCGGCGCGGCTGCGTGTGCCCGATCAGTCCGCGCAATCCGCGTCCCGCCAGTAGGCAGATTTTCGGCAGTTGTGTCGTCTTGCCGGACCCGGTCTCGCCGCACACGATGACGACCGGGTTCGCGCAAATCGCGTTCGCGATCTCCTCTGCCCGCGCAGAGACCGGCAACTCGTGCGGGAACGCGACCGCCGGTACGTTGGCGCGACGTGCGGCGAACTTCGCTTCGGCGGCTTCGATCGCCTGCTGCAGATGCGCCAGAACCTGCGGGGACGTTGGCGACGTACCCGCCTTTTCGATGCGTCGGCGCAGTCGGTGGGCGTCGACCGCCAGCATCGCGTCGAGGCGAGCCAGCAGCGCGGAGGCGGAGGCGTGGGGGAACACGGGCGAGGCCGAGGAGAACCCGGATTTTCTCAGCATCAGGTATGCTCGCCGCCATCGCGGCCCGCGATGACGGGCCCATGCCCCCTGGAGGAGTTCCGATGATTGCTTCCGCTCCCCGCGCGATCGCCGTAGCGCTCGCGCTCGCCTTTTCCACCGCTGCGCTCACCGTCGATGCCAAGACGCTGCGCTGGGGCGGCCGCGGCGACCCGCAGACGATGGACCCGTACTCGCAGAACGAGAACCTGACGAACAACATCAACGGCCTTATCTACGACACGCTGGTGATGCGCGACAGGGACCTGAAGGTCATCCCCGCGCTCGCGACGTCGTGGGAGCTCGTCAATCCGACGACGTGGCGCTTCAAGCTGCGCCAGGGCGTCAAGTTCCATGACGGCACACCGTTTGTTGCCGACGACGTCGTGTTCTCATTCGAGCGTGCGACGCAGGATACGTCGCAGATCCGTTCCTACGCGCGGCTCTCCGGAAAGCCGAAGAAGATCGACGAGCAAACCGTCGAGTTCACGACCGATGGCCCGAACCCGATCGAGCTCGAACACGTGCTGACGATCTTCATCATGTCGAAGGCGTGGTGCGAAAAGAACAAGTGCATGAAGCCGCTCGACTTCAAGAACAAGGAGGAGATGATCACCGCGCGGCAGGCGAACGGCACCGGGGCGTTCGTGCTGAAGACGCGGGAGCCCGACGTGCGCACGGTCATGACGCGCAACCCCGACTGGTGGGGCTGGAAGGACAAGAAGTTCGACGGCAACGTCACCGAGATCGTCTACACGCCAATCACCAACGACGCCACGCGGCTGTCCGCGTTGATCGCCGGCAACGTCGACCTGATCAACGACCCGGCGCCGCAGGACGTGCCGAAGCTGCAACAGACGCCGGGCGTGAAGGTCATCGAAGGGCTCGAGCAGCGGATCATCTTCCTCGGCATGGATCAGCATCGCGACGAGCTTTTGTACTCGAACGTGAAGGGCAAGAATCCGTTCAAGGACAAGCGCGTTCGCCAGGCGCTCTACCAGGCGATCGATGTGAACGCGATTCACAAGTCGACGATGCGCGGCCTGTCGAAGCCAACCGGTGGAATTACGCCTTCCCCCGTGCAGTCGAACGAGCAGATCGAGAAGCGGCTGCCGTACGACCCGGCCGCATCGAAAAAACTTCTGGCCGATGCCGGCTATCCGAACGGGTTCGAGGTCCAGCTCGACTGCCCGAACAACCGCTACGTCAACGACGAGAAGATCTGCCAGGCGGTCGCCGCGATGTGGGCGAAGATTGGCGTCGATACGAAGCTCGTGACGCTGCCACGCGCACAGTACTTCCCGAAACTCGAGAAGAACGACACGAGCGTCTACATGCTCGGCTGGGGCGGGGCGTCGACCGACGCGTTCTTCACGCTGCAGCCGGTGCTGTCGACGCACAACGGCAAGGGCGATGGCGACTTCAACTACGGCCGATACACGAACGACCCGAAGTTCGATGCGCTCGTTGCGGAGATCAAGAGCGAGATGAACGCGGAGAAGCGCCTGGCGCTGATCCGTTCCGCGCTGACCACCCACAACGCGAACCTGCATCTGCTGCCGCTGCACCGGCAGGTCATCCCGTGGGCGGCGCGCAGCAATGTCGAGATTCCGCATCGCGCGGACAACCAGGTGTGGCCGATCTGGGCAAAAGTGAAGTGACCTAGTTTTCTAAACGATGTCCACGCTCGTCGTCCGCACGCTGCTGGCGATCGCGCTCGTCCTCGCGACGTGGAATCCTTCGGGATTCAGCTACGTCGACTGGGCGCTGCGCGATCGCTCGACGTTCGACGCGGTCAAGGCATTCGTCGGCGTTCTGCTGCTCGGCGGATGGTTGTTCTGCCTGCGCTCGGCATGGGTATCGCTCGGCATCGGCGGCCTGGTGCTGGTCGCTGCACTGCTTGCGACGCTCGTCTGGATGCTCGTGCAGTTCGGTATCGTCGCTTCCGACGATCGCCGGCTGATGCTGTGGATCGCGCTGGTCGCGATCGGCATCATCCTGGGGATCGGCCTTTCGTGGGCGCGGATGCGGCAGCGCGCGACCGGCGAGGTCGAGGTCAATCCCTGATCGAAGCGGCAGTCCCGGTCTCAGACGGCCGCGGCCGCTCGCTCACGTCGTTCTCGCGGAAGTTTTTCGGCAACCGGTTGTGGATCGCCGTGGCGGCGATCGCCGCATGGCCGACGGCAACGCTGATCTGGTTCAACGCGCTGACGACGTCGCCGATCGCATAGAGCTGATCGACGCTCGTCTGTGATCGGACGTCGACGACGAGCTCGCCCTTGTCGTCGAGACGGGCGCCGAGCTTGCGAGCGAGATCTGATTGCGCGTCGCTGCCAAGCACCGGGTAGACGGTATCGAACCGCGCTTCGCTGCCGTCGTCGAGCGCGAACACGCAACAGCGGCCGTCATGCGCGAGCGAGCGCGAGCGCGGCAGCACGCGGATTCCCGCACTCGCCGCGGCGCTCGCGGATTCGGCTGACGGCTCGCTGTCGTCTGCACGCACCACGTCAACGCGACGCGAGAACGTGCGCAGGAACAGCGCGTGCCGGATCGCCTCGTCGGCGGACGCGTAGACCGCGATGTGCTCGTCGCTCGCCTCGTAGCCGTCGCACACGGCGCATAGCCGGATGACGTTGCGTGCGATCGCCTCTTCGAGACCCTGCATCGGTGGCATACGATCGACGACGCCGCTCGCGAGGATGACGAATCGCGCTTGCCACGCCCGTCCGTCCTCGGCGACCGCTTCGAACCCTTCACCAGAGCGCTCGAGCTTCGCGATGCGACCGTCGACGACGCCGGGACCGTATTCCTCGGCTTGCGCCCTGAACTTGTCGAGCAACCGTATGCCGGTCACGCCGAACGGGAAGCCGGGGCAATTGTGACTGGTCGGAATCCATCGCGCGCGGCTTTTCCCGCTGTCGACGATCGCAATCCGTCGATGGAAGCGCGCCAGATACGTCGCCGCCGTGAGCCCGGCCGGTCCCGCGCCGATGATCAGGCAATCGTGCGGCGCCTCGACGTTTGCAGGATGCGTCATTTCGCCAACATCATCCCACGACACCTTGTGCTGTCAGTTCGCGAATCCGGGCTTCGTCGTATCCGAGGCGGCGCAGCAGCACCGCCGCCGTGTGCTCGCCCAGCAATGGCGGCGCGCGGTCGTACGTCGCGGACGTTCCGGAGAAGCGCAGCGGTAAACCGACTTGCGGAACCTTGCCCGCCGTCGGATGCGACACATCGATGCGCATGTTTCTTGCTAACACATGAGGATCGTCGAACACCTGGTCGAGCGTGTTGATCGGTCCGCACGGCACACCCACGCGCTCGAGCGATTCGAGCCATTCGTGCTGCGTGCGCCCGCGCATCACCGCATCGATCATCGGCACCAGTTCATCGCGCCGGCGCACGCGATCGGCATTCCTCGCGAACCGCGCGTCGCCCGCCCATTCCGGCTTTCCCGCCACCTCGCAGAACTTCGCGAACTGCGTGTCGTTGCCGACGGCGACGATCACGTGACCGTCGGCGCACGCGAACGTCTGATACGGCACGATGTTCGGATGCGCGTTGCCCAGCCGCCGCGGCGCGATGCCGGTCGTCAGGTAGTTCAGGTTCATCACCGACATCATCGATACCGCCGAGTCGAGCAGGTTTGCGTCGATGTGCTGTCCGACGCCCGTTCGATCGCGTTGCGCGAGCGCGGCGAGAATGCCGGTCGCGGCGAAGAGTCCGGTCACCAGATCGGTGATCGCAACGCCGGCCTTCTGCGGACCGCCGCCCGGCTGGTCGTCCGCTTCGCCGGTGACGCTCATGAAGCCCGACATGCCCTGGATGATGAAGTCGTAGCCCGCGCGCTCGGCGTACGGCCCGCTCTGACCGAAGCCGGTGATCGAGCAGTAGACGATCCGCGCGTTGACCTTCGCAATGCTTGCGTAGTCGAGGCCGTACTTCGCAAGCCCGCCGAGCTTGTAGTTCTCGACGAAGACATCGGCGGTGCGCGCGAGGGCCTCGACGATCGCGCGGCCTTCCGGCACGGTGAAGTCGACGGCGATCGACTGCTTGCCGCGGTTGCATGCAAGGTAGTAGGCGGCCTCGGTCGTGTCTTCACCGTTCGCGTCCTTCACGTACGGCGGTCCCCAACCCCGCGTGTCGTCGCCGGTCCCCGGTCGTTCGATCTTCAAGACCGTGGCGCCGAGATCGGCGAGGTGCTGCGTGCACCACGGTCCCGCGAGGATGCGGGAGAGGTCGAGGACGGTGACGTGCGCGAGCGGGCCGGGGCTCAATCGACGGTCGCGCCGGCCGCCTTGACGATCGGGGGCCACTTCGCCATGTCGTCGCGGAGGAATTTCGTAAGATCGGCCGGTACAGGGCTCGTCGTCACATCGAGGCCCGCCGCCGTGAGCTTGTCGATCACCGTCGGTTCCTGCGCCGCCCTGACGAATTCATTGTTCAGGCGCGCGACCGGCGCCTCGATCTGCGCGTCGTAGCGGTTGTAGCCGGACGTGCCGGGACCACCGTTCCGGTAAAAAGCGGAGGGCCCGGCCTTGTCCGGCATCGGATTGCGCACCGAGCCCGACAGTTGTCCGATGCCGTTCAGGATGTGCATCGGCTCATGCTGGCGGACAAATCCGGTCGGATCGGTCGCGTTCCGATAGTGCAGCTTGCCGATCGACTCCACACGCATTCCTGCGGCCTGCAGCCGGTGGCCCCCAACCGGGCACGCGGCCGTCGTAGGCGATGGCGTTGTCCCACAAACCGATCTCGTGCACGTAGCGCCCGGTCGCGAGGCGCGCCCGCGCGGGAACGCACACCGGGCACGGCGTGTACGCGTTCGCGAAACGCGTGCCGCGCGCGGCGAGTCGATCGAGGCTCGGCGTTTGCACCCACGGCTGTCCCGAGCATCCCATGTAGCGCGGATCATGCTCGTCGGAAGAGACGAACAGGACGTTGCTCGCTTCATGCGGGACCCACCGATGGGCTGCATCGGCTTTCCATCTCACGCCGAAACGCGACGGCCGGATTCGCATCGTCGATCGCGACGTCGCTCCACGTGACCGGCTTGCCCGCAGCGATCGCGCGCGCGAGCTTCACGCCGTGTGCGAGCCCGAGCGGAAGGCCCCCGAGCCGCAGCGAATCCGTGGACGGCATCAGCTTTCCGTAGACGGTGTAACCGCCTTCGCCGTCGAGCGATTCCCCTTCGCGCAGGTCACGCTTCGCGGTGGCGATGACGTCTGCGATCCAGGCACGCGCGACGCCGGTCGGTTCGCCGCGAAGGCCCACCGAAGCGACGCTGATGCCGAGCTCGAGGCCGATCAGGTGGTACGGCTTGTACATCGCCGTGTAGATGCCGGTGTCGTCGGTCAGCAGGCCATATTCCTTGAAGCATCGTTCGACGTAATCGCTGTCTGCGCGGAACGTTGCATAGACGCCCCAGCGCAGATCGCGAAAGACCGGCCGTCCGTCGCGCTCGACGCTCGATACGACTTCGACCTGGCCGACGTGATGAAGGCATCCGCCCTCGGTGGCCGGGCGCAACACGCGTGGAAGATCGTCCACACCGCACGCAGGAAACGCAAGGCCCCGGGGCGCAGGCGCGAGTCCGGTTGCGTTGGCGACGGCGGCCATCTCGATGGCCGACTTCGTCCCGTCGAGAAACGAGTTGAACATCTGCGCGTTCATTCCGCCGCGCTTTGCATCCTCGGCAGAGAGCCCGTAATGGCGCCAGACCGTGTCGGGTGTCGACGCGTGATAGGCCGGCAGGTACTTGGTTCCCTTGCCGGCGGCGACGACTTCGAAGCCGGCAGTGCGCGCCCAGTCGACGATCTCGCAGATCAGCGCGGGCTGGTCGCCGTAGGCGAGCGAGTAGACGATGCCGGCCTGCTCTGCCTTCCTGGCTAGCAACGGCCCCGCAAGCGCATCCGCCTCGACGTTGACCATCACGATGTGCTTGCCGTGCTCGCAGCACGCGAGAACATGCGCGATGCCCGCTACCGGGTTGCCGGTCGCGTCGATAATGACCTCGACTTCCGCTGCGGCGATCATTCCCATCGCGTCGTCGGTCAGATGCGTCGCGCCGCTTCGTACGGCTTCGGCGAACGACGATGCATCGATGCGCTCGGCCTCCCAACCGGTGCTGCGAAGCGCGTTGCGCGCCCGCTCGGGCGACAGATCGGCGACCGCGACGACATGCATCCCGGGTGTTCGCCGCGCCTGCGACAAGTACATCGAGCCGAACTTGCCGGCGCCGATCAAGCCGACGCGGAGCGGCTTGCCTTGCGCGTCGCGTTGCTTTAGCAGATGGTGCAGATTCATGTGGGATCGACCGGCGCGAGCTGTGCGGAAGAGCTGGCGACGCGGCGACGCGAATGCTCGGCGTCGAAGACGACGCCCTCGTCCAGCAAATCCTCGATTTCGGCCTCCGTGGTGTTTGCGTAGCAGGCGACAACGTCTACGGTGTCGGCGCCGATTTCGCCGCCGGCATGATCGATGCGGCCCGGCGTCTCCGACAGCTTCGGCACCGGCGCCGAGAGGGCAACGGTGTCGAGCTCGGCCCCACTCGCGGCGATGATCGCGTTACGCGCGGTGAAGTGCGGGTCACGGAAGATGTCGGCCATCGTGAACACGCGCGAGGAGGGGACATGATGGCGGCGCAGCAGCGAGTCGGGTCCGCATTGCAATGTGGCCGAGTTTTTCGTATGACGACTGCAACGAGCTTGCGGTTGACCGGCATCCCGCCTCCTTGGGCGAACAAGACTACCTGGGGTCACTCCACCGCCTTGACCATTGCCTCGACGACCTTCTTCGCGTCGCCGAACACCATCATCGTCTTGTCCATGTAGAACAGCGGATTGTCGATGCCGGCGTAGCCCGACGCCATCGAGCGTTTGTTGACGATGACGTTGCGCGCCTTGTGCGCTTCGAGGATCGGCATGCCGTAGATCGGGCTGCCCTTCTCTCCCGCGAGCGGGTTGACGACGTCGTTCGCGCCGAGGACCAGCGCGACGTCGCTCGTGCCGAACTCGCCGTTGATGTCCTCCATCTCGTGCACCTGGTCATACGGCACTTCGGCTTCGGCCAGCAGCACGTTCATGTGGCCTGGCATGCGGCCGGCGACGGGATGAATCGCATAGCGCACGTCCACGCCCTTCGCGCGGAGCTTCTCGGCAAGCTCCTTCACTGCATGCTGCGCGCGCGCGACCGCGAGCCCGTAGCCCGGAACGATGATCACCGATTCGGCGTTGCCGAGCAGGAACGCAGCATCGTCCGAGCTCCCGCTCTTGACGGTCTTCTGCGACGCATCGGCGGCCATCGCCCCTTCCGGCGCGCCGAAGCCGCCGAGAATGACGCTGATGAACGAGCGGTTCATCGCCTTGCACATGATGTAGGAGAGGATCGCGCCGGAGCTGCCGACGAGCGAGCCGGCGATGATCAGCATCGGATTGTTGAGCGAGAAGCCGATGCCGGCCGCCGCCCATCCGGAATAACTGTTCAGCATCGAGATCACGACCGGCATGTCCGCCCCGCCGATCGGAATGATCATCAGCACGCCGAGCAGGAACGCGATCGCGGTCATCACGATGAACGGGAACCAGCCGCCGCCCAAGAAGAACCAGACGCCGAACGCGATCATCGCGATCGCGAGTGCGAGATTCAACAGATGCTGGCCCGCGAAGACGACCGGCGCGCTGCGAATGCGACCGGACAACTTGCCGAACGCGATGACCGAGCCGGAAAACGTGATCGCGCCGATGAACGTGCCGATGAAGAGCTCGAGCTTGTTGCCGGTCGGGATCTCGGCCGGCAAGCCGAACGATTCCGGATTGTGGATCGCGGCGATCGCGATCAGCACCGCCGCCATGCCGACCAGCGAGTGGAACGCGGCGACGAGCTCGGGCATCTGCGTCATCTGCACGCGACGCGCGATGACGGCGCCAATGATGCCGCCGACCGCGATGCCGACAAGGGTCCACACGATGTTGCGCGTCGTCGTGTAGACGAGCGCCAGCGTGACGACGACGGCGATCGTCATGCCGATGATGCCGAACAGGTTGCCGCGACGCGCCGTCGATGGATGCGACAGGCCCTTGAGCGCCAGGATGAAGCACACCGACGCGATCAGATACCAGAGGGCGACTTGGTTGGCGCTCATGGGTAGCGTCGGCGTCAGTTCTTCGGAGCTTCTGCTGGCAACTTGGTCTTCGGCTCCTTCTTGCGAAACATCTCCAGCATCCGCTGCGTGACCAGGAACCCGCCGAATGCATTGATCGCGGCCAGCACGACCGCGACGACGCCAACCCATCCACCCCAGTCCATCACCGCAGGACCGGCGGCAAGCATCGCGCCGACCAGAATGATCGCGGAGATCGCGTTGGTCACGCTCATCAGCGGCGTGTGCAGCGCCGGCGTGACGCTCCACACGACGTGGTAGCCGACGAAGATCGCCAGCACGAAGATGATCAGGTAAAAGATGGTCGGATCGACGCCGAGTGACATGGTTTCGCTCTCTTTCGGGTCCGCCTGAGTGGGCTCTAAGTGCGCTCGATCACCCTGCCGTTGTCGCATACGATCGTCGCCTTGACGATCTCGTCATCGCGCGGAACGGCGAACTCGCCGGTCTTCGGATCGAGCATCAGCGACAGGAAGTTGAACACGTTGCGCGCGTAGAGCGCCGACGCGTCGGCCGCGACCGATGCGGGCAGATTGAGCGGCCCGATGACCTTGACGCCATTGATCTGCACGGCGCGACCCCCTTCGGTGCCCTCGACATTGCCGCCCTGCTCCGCAGCCAGATCGATGACAACCGAGCCGGGTTTCATCGCGGCGACCGTATCGCGCTTGATGAGTTTCGGCGCGGGCCGTCCCGGGATCAACGCGGTCGTGATCACGATGTCGGCGGCTTTCGCGCGTTCGGCGACGATCGCACCCTGCCGCGCCATCCACGCCGGCGGCATCGGACGCGCGTAGCCGCCGACACCCTCGGCGATCTCCCGCTCTTCGTCCGTCTCGTAGGGCACGTCGACCCATTTCGCGCCGAGCGATTCGACCTGATCCTTGACCGACGGTCGCACATCGGAGGCTTCGATGACCGCGCCGAGCCTCTTCGCCGTTGCGATCGCCTGCAAACCCGCAACGCCGACGCCAAGCACGAGGACGCGCGCCGCCTTGACGGTCCCCGCTGCCGTCATCAGCATCGGCATGAACTTGCCGTACTCGGCGGCGGCCAGGACCACCGCCTTGTAGCCGGCGATGTTGGCCTGCGACGACAGAACATCCATCGACTGCGCGCGCGTGATGCGCGGCAGCCACTCGAGGGCAAAACCGGTCAGTCCTCGCTGTGCGCATGCGGTGACACCCGCGGCGTCGAACGGATCGAGCAGCCCGATCAGCAGCGCATTCGGACTCATCTGCGCGACCTCGGCCGGCTGCGGCGCGCGCACCTTGAGCACGATGTCGGAACCGAGCGCCTGCGCCGCCGACCCGATCGACGCGCCGGCCGCTGCGTACAGATCGTCGGGAATCGCCGAGGCGAGGCCTGCTCCCGACTCGACGACGATGGCATGCTTGCCGCTCGCGGCAATCTTCTTCACCGTTTCGGGGGTTGCAGCAACGCGCGTTTCGCCGGGCCGCGTCTCTTTCGGTATGCCGATGTTCATGACCGTCGTCGACTCGGGTGAAGGCGGATGCGGCCTCGCGCAATGCTGCCACAACCGAGAATGACCAATCGATCCACGGATCAGAGCGCTTGCGCGATCGCGTTGGCCGCTTCGGTCGTCGACGCGCGGCCGCCGATGTCACGCGTCCGCGGCGCTTTCGGATCGACCAGCGTGCGCTCGATCGCATCGACAATGCCCTTCGCCGCTTCCGGATAGCCGAGGAAGTCGAGCATCATCGATGCGCACCAGATCTGGCCGATCGGATTCGCGATGCCCTGGCCCGCGATGTCGGGCGCCGAGCCGTGCACCGGCTCGAACAGCGACGGATGCGTACGCTCGGGATTGATGTTGCCCGACGGTGCGATGCCGATCGTGCCGCACACCGCAGGCCCGAGGTCGGACAGGATATCGCCGAACAAATTCGAGCCGACGACGACATCGAAGATTTGCGGGCGCTGCACGAAATGCGCGGTCAGGATGTCGATGTGGTAGGCATCGGTCTTGACGTCCTCGTAACGCGACGCCATCGCCTTGAACCGCTCGTCCCAGTACGGCATCGTGATCGCGATGCCGTTGCTCTTCGTTGCCGATGTCACTTTCCGGCGCGGGCGCGTGCGCGCGAGCTCGAACGCGAACTGCAAGATGCGATCGACGCCCTTGCGGCTGAACACCGACTCCTGGAACACGATCTCGCGGTCGGTCCCTTCGAACATGCGCCCGCCAACCGACGAATACTCGCCCTCGGTGTTCTCACGGACAACGACGAAGTCGATGTCGCCCGGCTTGCGGTTCGCGAGCGGCGTCGCGATGCCCGGCATCAGCCGGCACGGGCGGAGATTGACGTACTGGTCGAAGCGCCGGCGGAACTGAATCAGCGATCCCCAGAGCGACACGTGATCCGGCACCGTGGCCGGCCAGCCGACGGCGCCGTAAAAGATCGCTTCGAAACTTTTGAGCTGCTCGAACCAGTCGTCCGGCATCATGCTGCCGTGTTTGACGTAGCGGTCGCAGTTCCAGTCGAACTCGCGGAACTCGAGCTTCACGTCGAAGCGCGCGGCGGCCGCCTCCAACACGCGCAGGCCTTCAGGCACTGTTTCCTTGCCGATGCCATCGCCGGCAATCACGGCGATGCGATGCGTCTTCATGAGTTCTCTCCTGAACCCGCAAGATTGTAGAGCAGTATCGCTCGACGACGCCGCGACGTGTATCTTCGCCGGCATGTCGTCCATCGTTCTCGTGATCCTGCAGGTCGTGGCGCTTGGCATCGTGATCTGGCCTTGGCATGCGCCGCAATGGAACGCATGGGCATGGTTGCCGCTCGGCGTCGCGTTCGCGTTGAAGGCGTGGATGATCGCGCACAATCCTCCGACCAACTTCAGTGTCCTGCCGGAAGTTCGCAACGGCGCGCGGCTCGTGGTCACCGGCCCCTATCGTTTCGTCCGGCATCCGCTTTATCTCGCGCTGATCGTGTTCGCCGCCGGTTGTGCGATCGGCTGGAATACGGCCGTGCACTGGATCGCGGCAGCGGCGCTGATCATCGTGCTGAACGTCAAGGCACGTCGCGAGGAGCGTTTTCTCGAGGAACGGTTTGCCGACTACCGCGACTACGCCGGACGCGTGCCGCGATTGGTGCCGATGCGCTGGCCGCAGCGCTCTTCGCCGTCGTCGACATGACCACCGCGGCCTCGGCGCATCGCCGCGCGCTCGTCTACATGCTGATCGCGCCGGTCTGCTGGTCGACTGGTGGACTGTTGGTTCGCCTGCTGTCGTTCGCGGATGCGTGGGAGATCGTGTTCTGGCGCTCGGTGTTCATGGCGGTCTTCGTTGCGATCGCGCTCTGCGTCATGCATCGCCGCGACACGCTCCGTGCCGTGCGAGCCGTCGGCTGGCCGGGCGTCGTCGCGGCCGCGTTCCTTGCAGGCCAGTTCTTCCTGTTCATCGCATCGCTCACCCGCACGACCGTGGCCAACACGTTCGTGCTGATGAGCGTCTCCCCGTTTCTTGCGGCAATCGCGGCGCGGATGTTCCTGAACGAACGCGTTCCGCTTCGCACATGGATCGCGATGACCGTGGCGTTCGCCGGCATCGTCGTCATGTTCGCCGACTCGATCGACGCGGGGCGCCTCGCGGGCAATCTGCTTGCGATCGGCGTCTCGGTGCTGTTCGCACTCAACGTGACGGTGCTGCGCAAGGTGCATGCGCACGTCGACATGCTGCCGACGGTGATGATCGCCGGACTGATCTCGATCGTGCTCGCCGCGCCGTTCATTGCCCCGATCCAGGCGAAGCCTCTCGACCTCGGCGTACTGCTGTTGATGGGCTGCGTGCAGCTCGGCACCGGATGCCTGCTGATGGTGGCTGCCTCAAGGGCGCTTTCCGCTACGGAGCTTGGGCTCCTTGCGTTGCTCGAGCCGATTCTCGGGCCGATGTGGGTCTGGGCGCTGCTGGGCGAAAACCCCGGCCGTCTGGCGATGATCGGCGGGACGATCGTGCTCGTCGCCGTCATTGCGAACGAAGCCTACGCGGCGCTTCGCGGCCGCGGCGAAGCGGCGGAGGCGGTCGCTCGCGGCACCAGTCCGGGGGTCTAGCTCGACGTCGCTTCGTGCGACTTCAGCATCCCCTGCGTGACGATGAAGGCCACGATCGTCTCGAGACCCTGCCCGATCTTCAGATTGGTGAATACGAACGGCCGCTCGCCGCGCATCTTCCGCGCGTCACGGTCCATCACGTCGAGCGACGCACCGACATGCGGCGCCAGGTCGATCTTGTTGATGACGAGAAGGTCGCTTCGCGTGATGCCCGGCCCGCCCTTGCGCGGAATCTTGTCGCCGGCCGCCACGTCGATCACGTAGAGCGTCAGGTCGGAAAGTTCGGGACTGAACGTCGCCGCAAGGTTATCGCCGCCGGATTCGACGAAGATCACGTCGAGCGTCGGGAAGCGCCGGCTCAGCCGGTCGACCGCTTCGAGGTTGATCGACGCGTCCTCGCGGATCGCGGTATGCGGACAACCGCCGGTTTCGACGCCGAGGATCCGTTCGCGCGGAAGCGCGTCGTGCCGCACGAGGAACTGCGCATCCTCGGCGGTGTAGATGTCGTTCGTGACGACGGCGATCTCGTAGCGATCGCGCATTGCGCGGCACAACGAGAGCGTGAGCGCGGTCTTGCCCGAACCGACCGGGCCGCCGATGCCCACGCGTAGCGGTTGCGCCCTCGGCATCATCGCGTCACGACCGGAACAGCCTCGAGTACTGTGTTTCGTGCGTGGCGCTCGCAATCGCGTAGGCGGGCGCGAAATTGCCGAACGCACGTTCGTCACGCGCGAGCACCTCGCGCGCAAGCGACGGAATCGTCGCGGCCAGCGACGCGAGCATGCGTTGCGCGGCGAGCTGGCCGAGTGGCACGCACTTGATCGCCGCCATCATCTGATTTTCGAGCCAGGCGAACAGATAGCCTTCGACGGCCGCGTGAGGCGCGATCGACCACGCGGCGGCAGCCGCCGACCAGGCCGTCGGATAACTAGGCGTCTGCAGGCCGGCGAGTCGCCCGCGATAGCCTGCAACGGCCGCGAACGCCGGAAGCTCGATCAAGAGCCGCGCCAGCGAATACCCCATCTGCAGCGTTTCCTCGCGAAGTTCCGCCGTCTCACGGCTGGCAACGAACTCGCGATCCATCCGCGAAATCTCTTCGTCGTTACCCATAGACCATTTGCCGATCAGCAACGAAACGAGCGGCGCCTCCCAGCGAGCGATGTTCATGTTCAAACTGTCGCCGAGCCAGGTGGCCGCATCGGCTTCACTCGCAATGGTCCCTCGCAGGACAGCTGCCTCGAAACCTTGCGAATACGCATAGGCGCCAACCGGCAGCGCGGGGCTTGCGAGCTGCAGCAGCCGGATCAACGACACGTCGACACTCGTGTCGACGTCATTGCGATGCGAAACGAATGGCCGCTCGAGCGGCCATTCGACGAAGCGCGGAGTCAGGCTCGCCGCGTGTGCGCTACCGCGCCCTGCGGCGACGACCGAGCGCGAGGGCGCCGATAGCGATGGCCAGCAGGGTCAACGTCGCCGGCTCCGAAACTTTACCATTGGGCGGCTCGATCCGAGGCGTCGTCCGAATGGCGAAGGTGAAGCCGTGCCAGTTTTCGGGCGTGGGCACCGTCCACGAGAAGTTTCCGAATGTGCCAACGAACTGGATCGTGCCATGCCCCTCGGTGCCTCGCAGCACGTCACCGGCCAACTGCGTCAATGCTGTCGCGCCGCCGCCCCAGAAACCGACGCCCTGGCTTACGATCGTGAATGGCGCATTGAAGTCGTAAGTCGTTGGCACCGAGTTCTGGCCCAGGCTCACGATCGCCATGATCGGATCTTTGATCGGCTCGGACAGCGTGACGTTGTAAATCTGGTTGACGCCGCCTATCAGCGCCAGAAGCTCGCAATTCGGCGGCGGATTGTCGACCTGCGTACTTGTATAGGGTGTGCTCGGGTTCCAATAGTTGGTTCCACAGCCGGTCTGGCCGAAGAAGAACGAACCGGGCGATCCGTTGGGATTGACCGCCTGGAAGCCGACGTTGACGGTCGAGGCGTCGGGCAGGGTTATCACTCCCGACGCCGTTCCGGCTGTCGGAGTGACCGTCTGCCAATCGACATAGAAATACGGCGCCGCCGCCGCCACGCCGGAAAAAGCGGCAAATGCGGCACTCCAAACCACGCGCTCGATCGGTCTCATCGTCCCCCCGGAATGTGACGTCTACCCCAGCCCAAGGCCGCAAGCACAGCCGATACCACAACGTCCAATCAATGACTTCCGGGGTATGAGCCGACCGCGGTGTAAACGCTATTGACACCGACTGGGAACGCAGACGTCCCGACCCGAGCCGATTCCAAGGGTGCTATGGCGCTGTTCATCTGGTTGCCATGTCTGACAAGTCGTGGATGCGCGCTTCCGACGACTTCCCGGGCTGATGACCATGCGCATAGGCCCCCGCCTCGGGCTCGAACGGCGCCGTCACGCACGTCACCGTGACGCCGAGACCTTCGAGCATCGTCTGCAGCACGTGATCGACCTGCAGGCGAAGCCACCCGTCGCCGACCTCGAC
>DATLNR010000128.1:0-5627 GCA_035536655.1 Casimicrobiaceae bacterium | reverse complement strand
AGAAAACGATGCCCGCGGGATCGCAGTCGCCGAACTCGACCGCAACCGGATAGCGCGTCGTTCTCGACATCGTCAGTGCGCAGGGCGTGGCGCGGGCAGTCGGCGAGGGGCCCCGCGCGTTGTCTCTGCGCGAGGATCGCGGCGTGGAAGGTGCAAACGCGATGTCGACACGAGATGGCCGACTCGCCGATCATCGCACGCCACAGTGGTGCAAGGAGACCAGCCGCCCCAACCAACTGACTGCGCCCCTTCGGGGGGCAGCGAGCAAGGTGAGCGAGGGGGTCGTTTCATCCTAGACGTCGACGGTCGCGCGGTCACGCGCCGCCGCCTTGCGCGGCCTGCGAACGAACGCGATCCGTTGCGCCTTGACCGGACGCGGCGGCGCGCCGCTTTGGACGAGCGCCGTGTCGAGTGCCTTGCCATCCTCGTCGGCCAGCGCGGCGATGCGAGCGTTGCGGATCGCCGAGGCGCGCTGGATCGGCGTCTTGTCCCCGCCCGCCGCGAGATGCTCGATGACGTGCAGCAGGTCGTGCTTGCCGCGCTCGTTCGTCGCTCCGTAGCCTTTGACAAGGCGTCCGCAGAGCGCGATCTCGTGGCCGAGCTGCCAATCTTCGGCGACGCCTGCTGCGACGACGGAAAGCCAGCGCTCGATCATCCGTTGCTCAGCTGCGTAGCGCGACCCATAGGGGCGCATCGGCTTGAGTCCGCCCAGCACACGCAAAGCGAGCATGCCGACGATCGCGTGCGCGGGGAGCTTGATCGGCCAGGCAAAGGCCTCGCGTCCGCGCGCGACGCGACGACGATCCCAGTGCAACAGCGCGTTCGCAATCGGTGTCGGCAACAGGCCGGCGAACTCGGGCACGCCGGGCTTCATGTGATCGTAGACGCGCACGATCTCTTCGGCGCTCGCCTTCGTCTCAGCACGGATGCGAGCCATGCGCGACGCGCGGCCTTTGAGCTCGGCCACCCGGACGACGTCGTCGAACGCCATCCACGAAGCGAGATGCCGAGCGGTTTCGCGCGAAACCGAATAGCCGTGCTTCGTCATCGGATCGGCGCGTCGCTCGGCCTCCACGATGCGCGTCAAGCGATGGCGATAGAGGCTCGCGTATCGTCGATTCTGGTACTCGGTGAGGCGTGCAACGCCGAGCGAGAACATCGACTGCACCGGCTCGGGGAACTCGGTCGCGGTCGTTGGTCCGGAAGCCGGCGCCGGCGACACGAAACAGCCGGGATCGCGCCGCCTCATCGCGTCGAAGCCCAGCGCAAAGCCGACGAGGCTCGTGTCCGTGCCCTTGCCGAACTCCCGGATCGTCTGTTCGTAGGCTTCACGCGGAAACGCCAGCGCTCCGCTTCCCGCGAGCGCACCGAGCATCACGGCGGAAAGGGCGGTCTGCGCATCGCGCGCCATCGTCGACATCGCGAACGAATCGAGCCGTCGACTGTTGTCGGCCAGCAGCCGAAAGAGCGTCGCATCGTCGAAGCGGCCGTCGGCGAGCTGCATCTTCTCGAACGTCGTCAGCGTTCGCTCGGTCGACGTGATGACGTGCGTACGGTCGCGCGACACGAAGCCGAGCGCGGCTTGTCGCGCTGCCTCGAGCGGCTCGGAGGCGACGAGCACGTCGAGGGCCCCGGGAACGGCGTAGAGGCTGAAGATCGGTGTGCGCTCGCCCGCACTTGTCGCCCGGCGCACAATCTCGAGGTAGTACGTCGTTGCGCCGGTTCGCTGCGCGACGCCGGGAATCGACGTGCTTTGTGCGGCGTGGCCGCAGCGCGTCGCGGTGGCAACCAGCCACTCGGCGAGAACGCCGCCGCCCTCGCCGCCGAGGGCGCACACCAAAACCGACAACGGTTGCGCCGCGCCGCGCATGGTCACTCCGCCTTGATCCCCGCTTCGCGAATGAACGCGCCGTAGCGTGCACGATCGCGACCCTGACGATCGATGAACTCCGGCATCGTGGAGATCGCGACCTCGGCGCCGAGTGCCGCCGCGACTTCGGCCATCTTCGGCGTCTTCAGCACGCGATTGATCTCGTCGTGCAAGCGCGTGACGATCGGCGTCGGCGTACCTGCGGGCGCATAGATGCCGAACACCGTATCCGCGTCGACGGACGGCATGCCGAGCTCGGCGAGCGTCGGTGTGTCGGGGAACTGCGCGGCGCGTTTGCTGCTTGCAACCGCGAGCAAACGCAGCTTGCCTTCCTTCGTGTAGCGCAGGCCCGGGCCTGGATCGAACATGTATTGCACCTGGCCGCCCAGCAGATCGGCAAGCGCCGGCGCTGCGCCCTTGTACGGAACGTGCGTGGCGTTCACCTGGGCTGCGCGCTGCAACATCTCGCCCGCGATATGCGGTGAGCTGCCCGTACCAGCGGAACCGTACGACAACTTGCCCGGATTCGCCTTCAGATGCGCGACGAACTCGGTCACCGTCGTCGCGGGCACCGACGGATGCGTGATCAGATAGACGCGGACGAGCGCAACGGATGCGACCGGTGCGAGATCCTTCTCGGGGTCGAACGGCATCTTCGCGTATAGATGCTGGTTGATCGACACGGGCCCGCCGGAGCTCATCAGGAGCGTGTACCCATCGGCCGGCGCCTTCGCAACCGCATCGGCGCCGATGTTCCCGTTCGCCCCGGGTCGGTTGTCGATGACGAACTGTTGTTTAAGCGATTCCGAGAGCTGCGCGCCGAGCGCTCGCGCGAGCACGTCGGCCGCACCACCGGGCGGAAAGTTGACGACGAGGCGCACGGGTTTGCCCGGCCAGTCCTGTGCGATCGCCGGACCGGCGAGTGCAAAGGCCGCCGTCAGCAACAGCGTTGCGAAACCTCGGAACATCGGCGATCTCCTAGGCGTAAAGCCACTGACCGACGCGCTCGCGCATCGAAGCGATCGCGCGCTCGAACGGCCGCGGGTTGTGAACGATCTCGGCGCGATAGAACGAAGGACACAGCGTCGCGGCGTGCGCGTTCTCACCGCACAGTCCGCAGCCGACGCATCCGTCGATCACAGTTGCAACCGGGTCGGGCCGCAGCGGATCGGACGATTCCTTGAGCGTCAGCGTCGGACAGCCGGACAGCCGGATGCACGCGTGGTCGCCGTTGCACACGTCTTCGTCGACGCCGTAGCGAACCCGCACGACGCGTTCGCCACGCTTCAACCTGCCGTTGATCCACGGCTTGACGCGCCGCTGCCGCTCGAGCTGGCATTCACCTTCGGCCACGATCACTTTCAATCCGTCGAAGTCGGTCGTAAACGCGTCCTCGAGCGTGCGTCGCACGTTGTCGACTTCGTACGTGTGCACGACGCGCAGCCACTTGACGCCGAGGCCGACGAGCGTGCGCTCGATCGTCTTGTTGCGATCGACGAGGCTCGCCGCCTTGTTGCTCGCGTCGGCTTTCGCCTCGGCGTCGGGCGTGGAAATGATGTCCTGCGTGCCGGTCGCGGACGTGTAGCCGTTCTTGAAGATCAAGAGCACGGCGTCGTCGCCGTTGAACAATGCCGACTGGACGCCGGTCAGCAGGCCGTTATGCCAGAAACCGCCATCACCCATGACGGCAAGCGTCCGCCGTTTCATCATCGGCGACACTCCCGCGCTGCTAGCGAGGCTCATGCCGTAGCCCAGGATCGAGTGCCCCAGGCTGAACGGCTCGAACGTGGCGAACGCATGGCAGCCGATGTCGCCGGCGATGTGGACGGCGCCGACGTTCTGTTGCGCGAGCTTCAGCGCCGAAAAGACCGGACGCTCGGGACACCCGATGCAGAACTGCGGCGGGCGTTGCGGCAGCGGACGGTCGAGCGTTGCGGCAATAGCATTGCGGCGCTCGGTGATTGCGTCGAGCCAGCCACGCGCCGACGCCGGCATGTCATCGCGCGCATAGGACTCGGCGAACGACGCAATTCCTCGCGCGATCGTTTCGACCGTGTACTCGCCGGCCGCGGGCAGCATGTCCTTGCCATGGACCGGTGTGCCGATCTCCATGCGCTGCAACGTCGCCTGGATCTCCTGCTCGATGTAAGCGGGCGAGCCTTCTTCGACGACGAGGACGGCGCGCTTGCCGCGACAGAAATCGGTGATCTGCCCGGGCACCAGCGGGTAGGTCACGTTCAGCACGAGCATCGGCCAATCGGCGTCACCCGCAGCGTCGGCCATGCCGAGCTCGGCCATCGCGCGCGCGAGCGAGCTGTGCAATCCGCCTTGCACGATGACGCCGATGTCGTCGCGGGCGCCGGGGAAGAGCTCGTTGACGCCGTGATCGACGATGTAGCGGCGCGCCGCGGGAATCCGCTCGTCGAGCTTGAGCTTCTCCTGCCGAAACGTCACCGGCGGATGCGCGAGCTTCATGTAGTCGAACGGCGCCGGCTCGTCGATCCGGTCCTGCGTCGACGGCGACGGCTTGCGGTTGTCGCGACAGATGAAGCTGCCGCGCACATGGCACGCGCGGATGCGAAGCTCGAGAATCGCGGGCATGTTCGACGTCTCGGACATCGCAAATGCGTGATCGACGATGCGGACCATCGCGGGCAGCTGCGGGCGCGGGTCGAGCAGGATCAATGTCGACTTGAGCGCGTAAGCGTGGGTTCGCTCCTGGATCACGCTCGCGCCTTCGCCGTAGTCTTCGCCGACGACGATCAACGCGCCGCCGACGACGCCGGGCGACGCGAGATTGCTGAGCGCATCGGCGGCAACGTTCGTGCCGACAATCGACTTCCATGTGACCGCGCCGCGCAGCGGATAGTGGATCGAGGCGCCGAGCATCGCGGCGGCCGATGCTTCGTTCGCGCACGGCTCGACATGCACGCCGAGCTCGGTCAGGTACGGCTTCGCCTGCACCATCACGTCGAGCAGATGCGATACCGGCGCGCCTTGGTATCCGCCGACGTACGCGACGCCCGATTCGAGCAACGCTTTGGTGATCGCGAGGATGCCTTCGCCGTGAAACGTCTCGCCGGCCTTGCGCTTGAGCTCATCGACTTCGCGACTGAAGCTTATTTCCACGGGAAAAAACAAAACCTACGAGTGGGAAAGCGGGGTCTCGCGAGTCGCTCGACCTCGAACGGCTATGGATTATGCCTCCGCCAGCTGACCGGGAGAGACGAGGCCCCGGCGTAACGAGCGTCATCGCCCAGCGCTTCCTCGATGCGCAAGACTTCGTTCCACTTCGCCATCCGCTCGCTTCGCGCGAACGAGCCGACCTTGATCTGACCGGCATTCCAGCCGACGGCGAGATGCGCGATCGACACGTCCTCGGTCTCGCCGGACCGGGCGGACACGATCGTGGCGAGGCCGTTCTGCCGCGCGACGTCGAACGCGGCTTTTGCTTCGGTCAGCGTCCCAGCCTGGTTCGGCTTGACCAGCAAGGCATTGCACGCCTTGTCGGCGGCGGCGTCTCTGACGCGCTCTGCGCTCGTTGTCAGGTAGTCGTCACCGACCAGTTGCACGCGATCGCCCACGGCGCGCGAGAACGCGATCCATGCGACGCGATCGTTCTCGCCGAACGGGTCCTCGATCGAGGCGATCGGGTAGCGGTCGATCCAGTCGATCAACAGCGACGACAGCTCGTCGCGGTCGAGCGTGCGGTCGTCGAGCGCAAGTCGATAGCCGACACCCGACGAAAGCTCGGAGG
>DATLNR010000127.1:0-11309 GCA_035536655.1 Casimicrobiaceae bacterium | reverse complement strand
GCAGATAGCCCGCAAGGCCATCGAGCGGCAGCGCCTGGCGGTCGAGCAGCTTGAACATGAGCACGACCTTCAACGCGTGCCGTGCGAGCCGCGGCGGGTCTTCCTCGTAATAGGCGACGCGACGCAACGCTCGTGACAACGCGGCATCGACATCGTCGAACGGATCGCCGTGGCCGGGAATCACGACCCGGATCGGGAGGCGTGCAAGCGCTTCGAGCGTGGCGCGCGTCGCAGGAAGCGCGGCCGGATCGAGTTCGATCGGCATGACAAAGCCGAAGCCGTTGGCCCAGAGCGCGTCGCCCGAGATCAGGATGCCGTGCTCGGGGTTGAAAAAGCACAGCGCGCCCATGTCATGGCCTGGGGCCGCGATCATCTGCCAGTCGAGGTCGCCCCAGCGATGCGTCTCGCCGGCGACGAGCGATTGCGACACCGCGAAGCGCTCGGCGACCTGGTCCGCATACGCGAGCAGCAGCGCATCTTCATCCCACGCTTCGACGAGCGGAATCTCGCCTTCGGGAACGGCGATCGGGCAACGATAGGTGCGGGCCAGCAGTGCGTTGCCGCCCATGTGGTCGCTGTGACAGTGCGTGTTGACGACCTTCGCGAGCGGCTCGTCGCCGAGAGCGCGAGCGCTCTGGATGAGCGCCAGCGTGAACGCGGAATGCCGCCCGTAGCCCGTGTCGACGAGGACGTGACCGTCGTCGCTTTTCAGCAGAACGTGGTTCGCCGAGAGCCAGTCACGCACGAGAACGTGAACCTGCGGAGGAAATGCGACGGCCATGAAACGTGTCGACCCGAACGGCTTTAGTATTGCACGTAACCGCGTCTCGTCCCGGAGGCCTGCCCATGACGGAAACTCCGAAGCTCACCGTTCGCTCGCTCGACGTTCGCGCCGTCAACGCCCCGCTCGCGCGTCCGGTCCGCACAGCGAGCGGCAGCATCGACACGGCGCCGCTCGTGCTCGTCGACGTGACGACGAACGAAGGCGTGATCGGCAGGAGCTACGTGTTCTGCTACACGCCCGTCGCGCTCGCGCCGGTAGCGCGCGTCGTACAGAACCTCGAAGCGCTGATCAAAGGCGATCGCGTGGCGCCGGTCGACATCGCAGCGAAGCTCGAGCAGCGGTTCCGCCTCGTCGGGCCGCAAGGACTCATCGGCATCGGCGCGGCGGCGCTGGACATGGCCCTTTGGGATGCGCTCGCGCGCGCGGCGGGAAAGCCGCTCGTCGAGTTGCTGGGCGGCACGGCACGGCCGCTGCGTACCTACGACAGCTACGGCATGGCCCCCGTGCGCGACGTCGACGAGCTCGCCAGTGCGTCGTTGTCGGCCGGATTCAGAGCGATGAAGATCAAGGTCGGTTTTGAAAACTCCGCCGACGACGTCGCGGCGATTCGCGAAGTCCGCAAGGCAACGGGCGACGCAATGACGTTGATGGTCGATTACAACCAGTCGCTCAGCCTGGCCGAAGCATTGCGACGCACGCGTATGCTCGATGAAGAGGGACTCGCGTGGATCGAGGAGCCGTTGCGTGCCGACGACGATGCCGGTCATGCGCAGCTTGCCGTCGCGATGCGCACACCGCTGCAGCTCGGCGAGAACTGGTGGGGCGTCAACGACATGACGCGATCGATCGTCGCGAAGGCTTCGCGGCTCGCGATGCCGGACGTGATGAAGATCGGCGGCGTGACCGGGTGGATGCGCGCTTCCGCGCTCGCGCAAGCGGCTGGACTGCCGGTGTCGAGCCACATCTTCCCGGAGATCAGCGCTCATCTTCTCGCGGTGACGCCGACGGCTGATTGGCTCGAGTATCTGGACTTCGCCGGCACGCTGTTGCGCGATCCGGTGCGTCCCGAGGACGGGTTCGTCACGGCGCCGGCGAAACCGGGCGTTGGCCTCGAATGGGATGAGCGTGCGGTGAAGCGCTACGCGGCGCAGTAATCAGGCGACTTTCGCGAGGAATTCCTTCACCAGCGCGACACGATCGGGAAGTTCGGGCGCCGCTTTTTCGATGCGCACGCGATCGGGACCGGCGAAGCGGACCCGGCCGTCGCGTTGCACGAGCAGGATCAGCTTGCCCGGATCGAAGCCGGGTTCTTTCGAGAACCACAGCGTGCTGCGATTCGGACCGGCGTCCACCTTCGTCACGCCGAGCGGCAGCGCGGCCACGCGCAAGCGATGGCTCGCGAGCAACGCCTGTGCCGCTTCCGGCAGCCTGCCGAATCGGTCGACGAGCTCTTCGGCAATTGCATCGATCTCGTCCGCGGACTCCGCACTCGCGAGCCGCTTGTAGATGACCAGCCGCTCGTGCACGTCGCTGCAATAGCTCTCCGGCAGAAGCGCCGGCACGTGCAGGTTGATCTCGGTCGTGACGCCGAGCGGCTCGTTCAGGCTCGGCTCGCGGCCGGCTTTCAACGCGCGCACGGCCGCCTTCAGCATGTCGGCGTAAAGCTGGAATCCGACCTCCGCCATCTCGCCCGACTGCTCTTCGCCAAGCACTTCGCCGGCGCCGCGAATCTCGAGGTCGTGCATCGCGAGATAGAACCCGGAACCCAGGTCCTCCATCATCTGGATCGCTTCGAGGCGCTTTCGCGCTTGCGCCGATAGCGCTTCCTCCGGCGGCGTCAACATATACGCGTAGGCCTGATGGTGCGAGCGGCCGACCCGCCCGCGCAGTTGATGCAGCTGCGCCAGACCGAAGCGGTCCGCGCGCTCCATGATGATCGTGTTCGCCGTGGGCACGTCGATGCCGGTCTCGATGATCGTCGAGCAGACGAGCAGGTTGACGCGCTGCTGATAGAAGTCGCGCATCACGCTCTCGAGCTCGCGCTCGGGCATCTGGCCATGCGCGATCGCAAGCCTCGCCTCGGGCACGAGCTCGGCGAGCCGGTCGGCCATCGAGCGGATCGTCGCGACGTCGTTGTGCAGATAGTAGATCTGGCCGCCGCGCTTCAGCTCGCGCAGCGCCGCCTCGCGGACGATGCCGCGCGACCAGGGCGTGACGAACGTCTTGATCGCGAGCCGCCGCTGCGGCGCCGTCGCGATCACCGAAAAATCGCGGATGCCTTCGAGCGACATCGCGAGCGTGCGCGGGATCGGCGTCGCGGTCAACGTGAGCACGTCGACTTCCGCACGCAGGCGCTTCAGCCGTTCCTTCTGGCGAACGCCGAAGCGATGCTCCTCGTCGATGATGACGAGTCCGAGGTTCTTGAACTTGACGTCGCCCTGCAGCAGCTTGTGCGTGCCGATGACGATGTCGATGCGGCCCGACGCGATGCCGTCGATCGCGGACTTCACTTCCTTCGTCGAACGAAACCGCGAGAGCTCGGCGATCTTCACCGACAGATCGGCGAAGCGATCGGAGAACACGTGAAAATGCTGCTCCGCGAGAAGCGTCGTCGGAACGAGAATCGCCACCTGCCGGCCGTTGGCGACAGCAACGAACGCTGCACGCAGCGCGACTTCGGTCTTGCCGAAGCCGACGTCGCCGCAAACCAGCCGGTCCATCGGCTTGCCGGATTTGAGGTCGGCCAACACCGCCTCGATCGCCGCCTGCTGATCGGGCGTTTCCTCGAAGCCGAATCCTTCGGCAAACGCCTCGTAGTCGTGCGGCGCGAAATCGAACGCATGACCGACGCGTGACGCGCGCTGCGCATAGAGGTTCAACAGCTCCGCTGCCGTGTCGTGCGCCTGTTGCGCGGCCTTGCGCTTCGCCTTCTCCCACTGGCCGCTGCCGAGCTCGTGCAGCGGCGCCGCTTCGGGTTGCGCGCCGCTGTAGCGTGAGATCAGGTGCAGCGACGACACCGGCACGTACAGCTTCGCATCGTTCGCATAGCGAAGCTCGAGAAATTCGTTCGCGCCGTCGCCGAGATCGAGCGTCATCAAGCCGAGGTAGCGGCCGATGCCGTGCTGCTCGTGCACGACCGGATCGCCGATGCGCACTTCGGAAAGATCGCGCACCATCGCGTCGACGTTCGACCGCCGCGCCCCATCGCGCTTGCCGCGCCGGACTGTGTTGGCGTACAGCTCGGCTTCGGTGACGAATGCAAGCTTCGCCTTCGGCCAGAGGAAGCCGGCGTGCAACGGTGCAGGCGCGAGCGCCAGGCGAACGTCACTCGCGAGGAACGATGTGACGTCGTCGACCAGCGCCGGCCTCACGCCGTACTCGTGCAGATACTGCTGCATCGTCTCGCGACGCCCGGCGCTCTCGGCGACGATCAATACGCGCCCGTCGATCGAGGCGAGTGCCCGCTTGAGCGCAGCAAGCGGATCATCGGCGCGCCGATCCACCTGGACCGGCGGAAGGCGGCGCGTTGGCGCTTCGGGCGGCAACGCGGCATCGTCGCGTGACGTTGCAACTTCCACGCGACCGAACGTCTTCAGCGAGGCGCGGAAATCGTCGGGTCGGATGAACAACTCCGCCGGCGGCAGCAGCGGTCGCGCCTTGTCGCCGCGCAACAGCCGATAGCGCGATTCGGTGTCCTGCCAGAACCCATCGATCGCGGCGGCGACGTCGCCTTGCAACGCGACGATCGTGTTGGGCGGGAAGTAGTCGACCAGCGCGGCGGTGGCGTCGAAGAAAAGCGGCAGGTAATACTCGATGCCGCCCGGCACGACGCCGTTCGAGATGTCCTTGTAGAGCGACGATTTCGACGGATCGCCTTCGAACACTTCACGAAAGCGGGTGCGAAACCGCATGCGGCCGGAATCGTCGAGCGGAAATTCGCGTGCCGGCAGCAATCGCACGTCCGGCACCGGATAGAGCGTACGCTGCGTATCGACGTCGAACGTACGGATCGATTCGATCTCGTCGCCGAACAGGTCGAGGCGATACGGAAGCGCCGATCCCATCGGGAACAGATCCACGAGGCCGCCGCGAACGCTGAACTCGCCGGGCGACACGACCTGCGTGACATGCGTGTAGCCGGCGAGCGCCACCTGTGCGCGAAACCGATCGACGTCGAAGCGATCGCCCTGCTTCAGGAAGAACGTGTGTGCGGCGAGATAGGAAAGCGGCGGAAGTCGCTGCAGCGCCGTCGACGCTGCGCACAGGATCACATCGCAGTCGCGGCGCGACAGCCGGTACAGCGTCGCCAGACGCTCGGAGACGAGATCCTCGTGCGGCGAGATCGGGTCGTAGGGCAGCGTTTCCCAGTCGGGGAAGAACGCAATGCGACGCGACGGCGTGAGTGCGGCGATCTCTTCGGTGAGCCGCTGCGCGTGGAGCGAATCGGCGCAGACGATGGCGAGCGTGCGCGCGGCGGCCAACGCATCGTCGGCAAGCTGGGCGAGTGCGAGCGCATCGCTGCTTCCGGCAAAGGGTCCGACGGTCGCACGACGACCCGGTTCCGGCAGCGAAGGAACGAGCGCGGGCAGCGCGCTCAAATCGAAGCGCGCGGGCACGGGCCGCGTCGACGTGTCGCCGGATTGCGCAACGCTTCCGACGGCCGACGCGGCGACGGTCGGATCCGTTGGCATATCCGGCGAGGTGTCGTGCTGCGGCGTGTGATGAAGGACCGCGAAATTATACGCGGCGAGAGCGGTTGCGACGCTGTCGAAGGTTCGGAACAATTCGCGAACGAGCCGCTTGACAAGCCCCATACCGTTCGGTATGGTGTGACCATACCGACTGGTATGGTGAAAGAACCGCTTTCGCAAACCATGACAGAAGCCGTCGCCGACTCGAAGGCCCGCCTTCTCGACGCCGCGATGCACGTCATCCGCGCAAAAGGCTATACCGCCGCAAGCGTCGACGACATCTGCACGGCGGCGGGGCTCACCAAGGGCAGTTTCTTCCACCATTTCGACAGCAAGGAAGATCTCGCCGTCGAGGCCGCGGGTCACTTCGCGAAGATGGCCGGTGGGCTGTTCACGTCGGCGCCGTTCGCTCGCAAGGTCGATCCGCTCGATCGTCTGCTGGGCTACGTCGACTTCCGCGCGGGAATGCTGGGCGGCGATCTGACCGACTACAGTTGCCTGCTCGGAACGATGGTGCAGGAGACCTACGGCACGCATCCGTCGATCCGAAAGGCGTGCGAACGCCATCTTCTCGATCACGTGGCGATGCTGACTCGCGACATCGCCGACGCAAAGCGCCTTCATGCGCCGCGTGCGCGGTGGAGCCCCGAAGGGCTCGCATTTCACATCCAGGCAGTGGTGCAGGGCGCGATCGTGCTCGCCAAGGCCAGTGACGGACCCGAAGTCGCCATCGAGTGCCTGATGCACTTGCGGCGCTATCTGGCGTTGTTGTTCAAACCCGCAAAGGAGAAGTGACGATGGATTATGTCGATGGATTCGTGTGCGCCGTGCCGACCGAGAACCGCGAGCGTTTCCGCAAGCACGCGGACGATGCCGCGAAGGTGTTCAAGGAATACGGCGCGCTGAAGATCGCCGAGTGCTGGGGCGACGACGTTCCGGAGGGCAAGCTCACGTCGTTTCCGATGGCGGTGAAACGCGAACCGAACGAGACGGTCGTGTTCTCGTGGGTGACGTGGCCGTCGAAGCAGGCGCGCGACGACGCATGGAAGAAGGTCATGGAGGATCCGCGCATGAAACCGGACGTGAATCCGATGCCGTTCGACGGCAAGCGGCTGATCTACGGCGGCTTCCAGATGATCGTCGATCGCTGATCCGACCGATTCAACCCGACAAGGACATACGCATGAAACCGAATCCCGTCGTCTGGTTCGAGATCTACGTCGACGACATGAAACGCGCACGAGCGTTCTACGAGACGGTCCTCGGGGCGAAGCTCGAACGCCTCGAGGACCCGTCGGGCGAGACGGAGATGTGGGCGTTTTCGATGGAGCAGGGCGCGCCCGGCGCAATGGGGGCGCTCGTCAGAATGAAAGGCGTGAAGGCCGGCGGCAGCTCCGTCATCGTCTACTTCTCCTGTGACGACGTCAAAACCGAAGCCGGCCGCGTGACGGGCGCCGGCGGCACGATCTCCAAGGACAAGATGTCGATCGGCCAGTACGGCTTCATCGCGCTCGTCACTGACACCGAAGGCAACACGATCGGGCTGCACTCGATGAAGTAGGACCGAATGGCGTCAGTGCCCTAATGGGTTAGTGTAATTTTAATTGCGTCCTGATCTACACTGACCCCATTAATCCCATCGACGCGACCCGATCCTCAAAAGCGCTGGCCTGTGTCGCGCTGGCGCTGGCGTCGCTGTTCTGGGCGGGCAACTACATCGTCGGTCGCGGACTTCACGACGCGATCCCGCCCTTGGCGCTGACGTTCTTCCGATGGTTCGTTGCGAGCTTGTTGCTCGCGCCGTTCGCGATCGCGTCACTCTATCGTCACCGCGCCGTTCTTCGCGCGCACTGGAAGAAGCTCGCGCTGCTCGGCGCCGTCGGCATCGGCCTGCACAACGCGCTGGCTTACGTCGGCCTCAACTACACGACCGCGACCAATGGCGTGATCCTCAATTCGACGATCCCGGTGATGATCATCGCGTTGGCGTGGCTCGTGACCGGGCAAAGGCTGTCGCGGCTTGCACTGTTCGGCGTCGGGCTTTCGCTCGCCGGCGTGCTCGTCATCCTTTCGGAAGGATCGCTCGCAACGTTGACGTCGCTTCGTTTGAACGCGGGCGACCTGCTCATCCTCGCGTCGATGGCGATGTGGGCGTTCTACTCGGTGCTGCTCAAGTGGCGGCCGGCCGCGCTCGGCGACGTGCCCTTCCTGTTCGTGCTGCTCGTCGCCGGCGACGTCGCGGTCCTGCCGTTCTGGCTCGCCGAGATGGCCGCCGGTCATACGATCCGTTGGAGCCCGCAGGTTTTCGGCGGGATCCTCTACGTGGCGCTCTTCTCCGGCGTTCTCGCTTATCTATTCTGGAACCGTGGCGTGCGCATCATCGGCGCATCGGTGGCCGGCGTATTCGTGCATCTGATGCCGGTGTTCGGCCTGCTGCTGGCGTGGCTCGTGCTTGGCGAGCGTCTCGCACCGCACCATCTGGCCGGCATCGTCGCGATCGTGGCCGGAATCGCGTTGACGACTAGCGCAACCTGGCCCAAAAGTCATAAAGTAGCGATCGGGGATTGAGGATCGCGCGGCGTTACGCATCGCACGAGCTTCGCTCCGCAAAGGCGCCGGCCGCGGCGCGGCCGAAACCGCCGAACACCTCGTCAACGGCAACGGGAGGTTCATGGCCAACGTGCTTCAGCTCGACCCCACCGGAACCGACGCGCAACGCGTCGAATCGATGCAGCGCATCGTGCAACTGAAACTCGAACATCGCGACCTCGACCACATGCTCGAGCGATTGTGCCACCAGCCGAACTACGACGCGATCGAGATCACGCGGCTCAAACGCCGCAAGCTGTTGCTGAAAGACCAGATTGCCTGGCTCGAGCGAGCGCTCGAGCCCGACGCGCGCGCCTGAAGCGAAATCGCGGCCGCGATCGGCGCAAGGCGCTCGTTGTTTCGTTTCCTCGAACGGCGGGCGCCGTACGGCCGCCCGAATGCGCCCGCGCGGATTATTTCCGACGAAGAACGTGCGCCGCGGACGCTACGTCATCCACCGGGCCCATGGCCGCGTTTTTCGTCGGTCGTGATCCGTCCGTACTGATCATCGAACCGGACGATGTCGTCCTCGCCAAGATAATCGCCGCACTGCACCTCGATCATCACCAGCGGCTCCCCCTGCGAATTTCCGAGCCGGTGCTTCGTATTCACCGGGATGTAGGTCGACTCGTTCGCCTTGACGGGAAACACATCGTCGCCGCGCGTCACGTCGGCGATGCCGCACACGACGATCCAGTGCTCGCTGCGGCGATGATGCAGCTGAAGTGAAAGCGTCGCGGCAGGCTTCACCTCGATGCGCTTGATCTTGAATCCGGGACCTTGCTGCAGTACCGTGTACGTTCCCCACGGCCGTCCCACGGTGCGGTGCAGCCTGTACGCCTCGTGGCCGCGTGCCTTCAACTCGCCGACGACGTCCTTCACGCGCTGCAGTTGATCGCGATGCGCGACGAGCGTCGCATCGGGCGTGTCGACGATCACCAGATTATCGACGCCGACCGCCGCGACGACGCGATCCTCGGCATGAATGAACGTGTCGCGCGTGTCGATCGCGACATGCTCGCCCCGGCCGCGATTGCCGAGCGCATCGGCCGGCACGAGCTCGGACAACGCCTGCCAGGAGCCGACATCGCTCCAGTCGAAGCGACCGCACACGCCGGCCACGCCCGGATCGCCGCCCGCCGCCTTCTCCATCACCGCGTAATCGATCGAGATGTCGGGCACCGCGGCGAAGAGCGCCGGCTCGATCTCGAGCATCGGCTCGTGCGCGCGCGGCGCGAGCGCGTTCCACACCGGCGTCACTGCGTCGAGCACGTGCGGCGCATGCGAAGCGAACGCCGACAGGATCGCTCGCGGCGTGAAGCAGAACATGCCCGAGTTCCACAGATAACGACCGCTGTCCACATACGTCTGCGCGCGCTCGCGCGTCGGCTTCTCGACAAAACGCGTGACGCGGCGAACCGTAGCGCCATCCCCCTCGCATTCGAGATAGCCGAATCCGGTTTCGGCGCGCGTCGGCGCGATGCCGAACGTCACGAGCCTTCCGTTGGACGCGGCATCGAGCGCGTAGGCGACCGCATCCCCGAACGCCTGCTCGTCGCGGATCAGGTGATCCGCCGGAAGGATCACCAGCGGCACGTCGTCACCGACACGTGCCCGGGCCCATAGCGCCGACAACGCAATCGCCGCAGACGTATTGCGGCCGAACGGCTCGAGCAGATAGATCTCCGGTGTGCGCGCGCCGCCGGCCGTCGCGTAGACGTCCTTGGTGGCGAAGTAATAGTCGCGATTGGTGACGGTAACGAGCGGTCCGGCCCCCTCGAGGCGCCGCGCTCGGGCCGCCGTCTTGCCGAGCAGCGTCCCGCCGTCCGGCAACGGCATGAACGGTTTCGGCGCCGATTCGCGCGACAGCGGCCACAGCCGCGTGCCGGCGCCCCCGGACAGGACGACGGGAACGAAAAGGGGCATCGACATCGACTAGCAACGAGAACGAACGACACTCTAACCGATCGGGCTCAACGCTCGATTGCGTCTGCCACGCGCCTATCGGATTTGCAATAAAGGGCGAAGGGACTGTAGGACGGCCGATTACACGTAGTCGCGAGCCGCGCCGATACGGGCGTCTGGCACGACTGCGTAGGATCGGTCACGTTTTCCATTTCACCGAGTCAAACGGGAAATCATGCAGGAAATCGCTGACGCAACGGTGTTTAGCATCCCCTTCATGAGCGGGGTGCCGTCCGCTGAGGCCGCGTCGCGGCCGGCCATCGGCCACTTTGGCCAGCTTTACGGGGGATCGGCGGCGATCCGTTCGGTCTACGCGATGGTCGAGAAGGTGGCGCCCACACCGGCAACCGTCTTCGTCGTCGGCGAGTCCGGCTCGGGCAAGGAGCTGGTCGCCCGGACGATTCACGATCGCAGCGAGCGGCGCCGCGGGCCGTTCATCGCCATCAACTGCGGGGCGATCCCGGCGAACCTGATCGAAGCCGAGCTCTTCGGCCACGAGAAGGGCGCGTTCACCGGGGCCTCGCGCCAGCACCGCGGCTGCTTTGAGCGGGCGGCGGGCGGCACGTTGTTCTTGGACGAGATTACCGAGATGGCGCCGGAGATGCAGGTCCGCCTCCTACGCGTGCTCGAAACCGGTCGCTTCGTGCGAGTCGGCGGCGACGGCGAGCTCAACGCCGACGTCCGCATCATTGCCGCGACGAACCGCGATCCTCAGACGGCGGTCCGCGAGGGCCGGCTGCGCGAGGATCTGATGTATCGGCTGGCGGTGTTTCCGATCAACCTCCCGACGCTGTCCGAGCGCGAGGGCGACGCTGAGCTGATTGCCGAGCTATTCCTGTCGCAGTTGAATGACCGGGCGGGGTCGTCGAAGCGGTTCTCCCGCTCTGCGCTCTCCGCGATCCGCGATTACAGCTGGCCGGGCAACGTCCGCGAGCTGAAGAACGCGGTCCAGCGCGCGTTCATCATGGCCGAGGACGTCGTCGAGATGAACCTGGGCCAACTCGCCGGCCGGGAAATGGCCGGCGCGAGTCTCAAGTTCCCGGTCGGCACGTCGCTTGCTGAGATGGAGAAGCAGGCGATCTACGCGACGCTCGACCACTGCAAGGGCAATAAGCGGCGCTGCGCCGAGATTCTGGGTGTCAGCTTGAAAACGCTGTACAACCGGCTCGCCGCGTACCAGAACAGCGAGCCCAGGATGATCGCGCTATGAACCAGCGGACGATCGACGACCCGCAGGTAAAATCCTCCGGGATGGCGCCACGTTCCTTCACACCGGGCCA
>DATLNR010000126.1:0-6851 GCA_035536655.1 Casimicrobiaceae bacterium | reverse complement strand
CCGAGAGCGCGCGATCCTCGAAGGCCTTGAGCTCGGGCGTGATGTAGCGCTCGGCGTTCTTGAGCGTCTGCCGGCGGCGATAGTCGGCCGGCACGCGATCGGCGTTCGCGCGCGATACCTCGATGTAGAAGCCGTGGATCCGGTTGTATTCGACCTTGAGATTGGCGATGCCGCTGCGCGCGCGTTCGCGCCGCTCGAGGTCGACGAGAAACGTGCCCGAATCCGTCTTGAGCGAGCGCAGTTCGTCGAGCTCGCCGTCGTAGCCGCCCGCGATGACGCCGCCATCGCGGAGATTCGGCGACGGCTCGTCGGCGAGCGCGCGCGCGAGGAGGTCGTGCCATTGCGCGTCGACGCGCAGCGACTGCGAAGCTTCGTCGATCAGCGCCCCTCCGAGCGATTGCAATCGGTCGACGATCGAGGGAAGCGCGCCGAGCGTACGGCGCAACCCGGCGAGCTCGCGCGGGCGCACGCTGCGCAACGCGATCCGGGAAGCGATGCGCTCGACATCGGACGTCGAGCGCAACAGCGTTACGAGCGCTTCGCGCGCGTGCGGTCCGCCGACGAATTGCGCGATGGCGTCATGTCGTCGCGACGCTTGCATGACAACAGTGGATGGGTTCTGCAGCCAGTCGCGCAGCCAGCGGCTTCCCGCCGGAGTGACGCACGTGTCGAGGAGCGAGAAGAGCGTCGGTCCTTCGGCGCCGGAGAGCGTCGACGTGAGCTCGAGATTGCGGCGTGTCCACGGATCGAGCGTCACCAAGTCGCCGCTGTGCTCCACTTCGAGCGCGCGCACATGGGAAAGCGTCATCTGCTGCGTCGTGCGGGCGTAGCCGACGATCGCGCCGGCTGCAGCGAGGGCGAGCGGAACAGTGCCTGCACCGAACGCGGCGAGGTCGAGCGTGCCCAGCTCTCGTGCGAGCGCCTTGACGGAATGATCGCGATCGAATTGCCACGGCGGCAACCGTCGCCACGCGATCGAGGCGGCGCGCAGCGGCGGCGCGACGGCGTCCTCCGGCAGCAGCACTTCAGCGGGCTCGATCCGCTCGAGCAAGGCGGCGGTGTCGTCGACATCGCACTCGGCAAGCTTCAGGCGTCCCGACGCGACGTTGAGCCACGCGACGCCCGCACGTTTGCGGCAGACGACGAGCGCGGCGAGCAGGCAGTCGCGCCGCGCTTCCAAGAGCGACGCATCGGTCAACGTGCCCGGCGTCACGATGCGCGCCACGCGTCGCTCGACGGGCCCTTTTGCGGTCGCCACGTCGCCGACCTGCTCGACGATCGCGACCGATTCGCCGAGCTTCGCGAGGCGGGCGAGATGCTGATCGACCGCGTGATACGGCACGCCGGCCATCGGGATCGGCGCACCGGCAGACTGGCCGCGCGCGGTGAGCGTGATGTCGAGCAGCCGCGACGCGCGCTTCGCGTCGTCGTAGAACAACTCGTAGAAATCGCCCATCCGGTAGAAGACCAGCTTGTCCGGATGCTCGGCCTTGATGCGCAGATAGTGCTGCATCATCGGCGTGTGCGCCGCGGCTTCACCGCTCTCCGATGCGCGGGCGGGAGCGGGCGTAACGCTCATGGCGGCGATTATACGAATGCTTGCGGCTGCTCCTGACCCGGAAAAAGAAAGAGCCCTCGACCGAGGGCTCCCTTGTTCGTTCGAAGTGCGCCGTTAGCGCTTGCGACGCGCGATGGCCAGGCCCAGTGCAGCGATGCCGAGCAACGCCAGCGTTGCCGGCTCGGAAACCAGTCGCGGCGGAAGGCGACCGGTGATGACGTCCTGCGTACGTGGGCTCGTGAGCAGCATCACATGGTTCGCGTCGAGCGACGGGCTGGTCGCCATCGCGCCGACGAACGTGTTGTAGAAGCCCAGCATATCCGCGTTCGTAGCGCTGGAGAACGTCAGATTACCGCTCGTGAGGTTGAAGCCGGTGTCGTAGAGCGCCTCCCAGATTCCGATCTGGACGGCCGCTGCGATGAACCGGCTCGTCGGATTGAGCCAATCGAAGTCACTGCCGCCCGCAATGCTCGCGTTGACGGCGCCGAGGAAGTCGAGCACCAGCGGTGGGGCGCCGGGTACGACCGTGTAGGTCGTGTTCTGAAGCGTCTGGGAAAGATCGTGGCAATAGGCGAAGAAGTCGTTCGGATCAAGGTAGAGCTCCGACAGCGAGATCCCGGACGCCGAAGCGATCGTTCCCTCGAAGCGTCCCGCGTTCGTGCTGGTCGTGATCGAGGGCGTCGTGACCGTGATCTGCCCGACGTCGATCGACGGAGAGGGCGAAAACGGACCGCTGTTCCAGTTGATCGTAACGGTCGCAGCGCCGAAGGCAGCGCTCGAGACAGCCGCCGCGACCACGCAAAGAAGCCTTGTGTACCAACGCATTGCATGCTCCGTTAGCCAATGATCATCGAAGGCAGCAACCGGTGTACCAGGCGCCCTACGTAGTTGTTTGTATGCGCAAACCCCCGCTCGTCGCAACGATGGGCGGTATCCGCGTAAATCGCGTCGACGGTCATTCGTAAGATGTGTCGACGCCAAGTTGTAACAGTGCCCCGTTGGTCCCGCGTGCTCCCCGACGGCGACGATCAGCGTGTTCGCGTGCGGTGCGGCGTTCGATCGTTTGCCGCCCAATCCTCGAGATTCGAGGTTAGTTATTGAAAAGGCGCGAAGCACGTGAGAGCGCAAGCGATGACGCAATTCGCACGATTTCAGCGTAGACGAGCACGCGCATCGCGCCCCGCACGTCGTATCGACAACACGCGGTGAGAATAGGCAGTTTCGCGTAGATCGTCGTTCGCGAAATCCTGTCGTGAAGCGGCGACGCCGCGCTGTGGCGTACACGCTGGATTCATAGCGTTGTGCTCGTCATCCGCGGCGCCGCAACGTAAACGCGATTTCAGAAAAGTAATGCTAGTATCGACATTCTTTTTGATCGCGTACAAAGAGGCCCGAAATGACAAAGGCAGCGACGCTCGCACGACTTGCTTCACTTGCAGTTCCGCTGTGGCTCGTCGCTGCGTCCGCGCTCGTCGTTGCCGGTTGCGCGACGCCACGCTATCCGCCCGCGCCCGTCGATGCGAACGTCGGCGATTACAACTACCGCATCGGGGCGCTCGATACGGTCAACATCGTCGTCTGGCGCAACCCGGAGCTGTCATTGTCGATTCCGGTTCGACCCGACGGCAAGATCACGACGCCGCTCGTCGACGACCTGCCTGCGCTCGGCAAGACGCCGACGGAGCTCGAGCGCGACATCGAGGCGGCGTTGTCGAAGTTCATCCGCGATCCGGTCGTGACCGTGATCGTCACCAACTTCGTCGGCCCGGCGGGCGAGCAGATCCGCGTCGTGGGCGAAGCGGCCAAGCCGCAGATCCTTCCGTACCGTCGCAGCATGACGTTGCTCGACGTGATGATCGCGGTCGGCGGGCTGACCGATTTCGCCGACGGCAACGCCGCATCGATCTACCGCGTCGGCGAAGGCGGCAAGCTCTACAGCGTCCGCCTGCGTGACCTGATCCGGCGCGGCGATATCTCCGCGAACGTGGAGATGCGGCCCGGGGACATCCTCATCATCCCGCAAAGCCTGTTCTAAGGAAGCCGTCCGGCTTCCACACAGAGGGTAGGACATGAACGAGCTGTACGAGCATCTGCGACGTCATCTCCGCGAGATGTGGCTCCGCCGCTGGATCGGCCTGGCCGCCGCCTGGCTCGTCGCCTTGATCGGCGTCGTGATCGTCTATCGGATTCCCGAGCGCTACGAGGCGACGGCGCGCGTGTACGTGGACACGCAATCGCTGCTGCAGCCGCTGATGGCCGGACTCGCGATCTCGCCGAACGTCGACCAGCAGGTCCAGCTGATCAGCCGGACGCTGATCAGCCGTCCGAACGTCGAGAAGGTCGTTCGCATGGCGGACCTCGACCTCGCCGCCAAGTCGCCGCCCGATCGCGAGGAGCTGATCGAGCGCGTGGCGAAGACCATCTCGCTCAGCAGCAGCACGACGCCCAATCTCTATTTCATCAGCTACCGCGACCCGTCGCCCGAGCAGGCCCGCACGGTCGTGCAGTCGCTTTTGACGATCTTCGTCGAGTCGAGCCTCGGCGAGAAGAAGCAGGATTCGCGCGCGGCCGTGCAGTTCCTCGACGATCAGATCAAGCGCTACGAGGAGTCGCTGAAGAGCGCGGAGGCGCGGTTGAAGGAGTTCAAGCTCCGCTACCTCGGTATTGCCGACCGCGAGGGCGGCTATTTCGCCCGCATCGCGGGCCTGCAGCAAGCGCTCGAAACGGCGCGGCTCAATCTCTCGACGGCGGAGCAGACTCGCGACTCTTACAAGAAGGAGCTTCAGGGCGAGCAGCCCGTGTTCCTTCCGGAAACGCCGACCGCTACGCAGCGCGCGAACGAGCCTCCCGCGGCCCCGGCGCTCGACGCACGCCTCGCCACGCTGCGCAACGTGTTGGACGAGCTCTTGCGCAAGTACACCGAAAGGCATCCGGACGTCGTCGCGACCAACCGGCGCATCGCGCAGCTCGAAGAGGAAAAACGCGAGATCGAGGCGGCACGGCGCGCCGCGGCGCCGTCGCCTGAGCGATCGGCGCGCACGCAGGTCGATCGCAACCCGGTGTTTCAGCAGCTTCGGATCTCGGTCGCCGAGAGCGAAGCGCAAGTTGCCGCAGCGCGCGCGAAAGTCGCCGGTCTGGAGGCGCAGCAGCGCAGTCTGAAGGGGCAGGCGCAGATGGTGCCGCAGATCGAGGCGGAGTACACGCAGCTCAACCGGGATTACGACGTGCAGAAGAAAACCTACGAATCGCTGCTCACGCGGCGCGAGTCGGCGGGCCTCGGCCAGGACGTGCAGGATCGAAGCGGCGCGCAGTTCCGCGTCATCGACCCGCCTCGCGTGCTGCCCACGCCCGTGGCGCCGAATCGCATCGGCCTTCTCGGCATAGCGTTGCTGGCCGCGGTGGCGGCCGGACTGCTGGTGAGCTTCACCGCAAGCCAGGTGAAGCCCACGTTCGCGGACGCGCGCGCGCTGCGCGAGTCGATCAAGCGTCCGGTTCTCGGCATGGTTTCGATGGTGCCGAACCCGGCGATCAAGCGCAGTCACCGGCGCGCCGCTGCGTTGTTCGCGGGCGGCGTAAGCGCGTTCTTCGCGGCGTTCGCCGGAGTTTTCGCGTTCACGCTTCTTCTCGCGCGCGGCGCCGCTTAGGAGACGCGTTCCATGAGCCTGATCGAACAAGCGGCAAAGCGGCTGAAGGAGCTCGAGAACGCTGGCGTGTTGCCGCCGGATCGCACAACCGGCATGCGCGATCCGCTGACCGACGAGCTGCCGACGCCGGAGGCCGTCGTCCGCGCGCTCGAGCGGAGCAACGCCGCCGACAGATCGCACGCGGCGACGGCCGTGCTGGAGACGCCGCCGATGTCGACGCCCGCGGCGCGCGACGCCCGCGAACCGAAGCGCAAGCCTGCGGAGAGTGTGCCGATCCGCCAGCACGAGATCGACCTCGCTGCGCTGGCGAAGCAGGGATTCATCTCGCCCGAAGCGCCGACGCAACTCGTCGACGAGTTCCGCGTCGTCAAGCGGCCGATCCTGCGCAACGTGACCGCGCGAGCCGGCAACAAGGTTCGCGACGGCAATCTGATCATGGTGACGAGCGCGTTACCCGGCGAAGGCAAGACGTTCACGGCGGTGAATCTCGCGATCAGCATCGCGCTCGAGTACGATCACACGGTGCTGCTCGTCGACGGCGACGTCGCGCATCCGCAGCTACCGGAATTGCTCGGCATCCCGCGCGAGCCGGGTCTGCTCGATCTGCTGACGCGCGACGACATCGACGTGTCGGCGACGTTGCTTCGCACCAACATCGAGAAGCTCACGATCATGGCCGCCGGATCGCGCCATCCGCGGGCGACCGAGCTTCTCGCGAGCGAGCAGATGGCGATGCTCTTGCGCGAGCTCGGCTCGCGCTATCGCGACCGCATCATCATCTTCGACTCGCCGCCGCTCCTTGCGACGACGGAGGCGCGCGTCATGGCGAGCCACATGGGGCAGATCCTGATGGTGGTCGCGGCCGACGCGACGGCTCAGCACGCGGTGCAGGGCGCGCTCAACACGATCGAAAGTTGCGAGATCGTCCTGATGATGTTGAACAAGGCTGCGCGGACCGAAGTGGGCGCCTATTACGGGTACTACGGCGATGCCGCCAAGCGCTGACCGGCATCAGCGGTCGGGCTATCGCAGCGCTTGCTTCCTCGTCGGCCTCCTGTTGCCATCCGCTGCACTCGCGCAGGAGCGTTCGGTACAGTTCAGGCCGTCGATAGACGCGCAGCTGACGTGGACCAACAACGTCGACGTGCGCGCCGGCGCCGAGCGTCGGGGCGACTTCGTGACCGAGATCGCGCCGGCGCTGAGCATCGACGTGCGGCGTCCGCGGCTCGAGATCAATGGGACGGTGGCCGCAACGGCAGTTCTCTATGCAGGGGAAAGCGGCGAAAGCTACGTCCAGCCGCAGGCCAATCTCTTCGGCCGGCTAGAGGCGATCGAGAACTTCTTCTTCGTCGAGTCGACGGTCGCGATCGCGCCGCAGTACTTCGACGTCTTCGGCGCCCGGCCCGTGGGACGAACCACGATCACCGACAATCGCTACACCGGCGCGAGCTACAGCCTCAGCCCGTACATCAGCGGCACGTTCCCGAACAACATCCGCTACACGCTCCGTAACGACAACATCTGGGGAGCGGCGACGAGCACGCCGGTGGGAACCGGGGACGTCTACACGAACCGTACGACGGGCTCGGTCGAGCGCGACCCGACGCCGTTCGGCTGGCGTCTCGAGATCGACAGCGCGCGCTACGACT
>DATLNR010000125.1:0-7135 GCA_035536655.1 Casimicrobiaceae bacterium | reverse complement strand
TTGACCTCGTCACTGCAACGAACTCGCCGACGGGGACGTTTCAAATCGAGGAGAGTGCGCGCGGGGCATCGTGATCGCGCCCAACGGGCGCTGTCGTGTCGACGTCTAAGGCGTGCGCTGCAACGCTATCCGGTGCCCGTCTGGTCGAAGTCGACCGTCACGCTGTCCGTCGCCGGATAGCTCTGGCACGCGAGAATGAAGCCGCGCGCGACCTCGTAGTCCTCGAGTGCGAAGTTGACGTCCATGTCGACTTCGCCTTCGACCAGCTTGCAGCGGCACGTCGAGCACACGCCGCCCTTGCACGAGTACGGCAGCTCCACGCCCTGACGCAGGCCGCCATCGATGATGTTCTCGGTCGTGCGGTCGAGCGTGAAAACGCGCGTCGTGCCGTCGATGATCACCGTGACTTCGGTTTCGCCGCTCTTGCCTTCGGCGACGACGGCGGGCCGATGCTCGTGCTTCGGAATGCTCGCCGCGAAGCGTTCGATCTTGATCTTTGCAGCGGGATAGCCGCGCGCATGAAGCATGTCGAGGATCGATTGCATCATGCCGTCGGGACCGCAGACGAACACGTAATCGATGCCGGCAAGCGGCGCCCACACGTCGAGCAGCGCGCTTGCGCGCGCCCCGTCGATGCGGCCGTGAAGAAGCTCGACGTCCTGCGCCTCGCGCGACAGCACGTGCACCAGCGTGAAGCGCTCCAGATTCAGATCCTTCAGCGCCGCCAGTTCCTCGCGAAACATCACGGCGGCCGAAGCACGATTGCCATAGAACAGCGTGAAGTGCGCTCTCGGCTCGCTGGCGAGCGTCGTCTTGGCGATCGAGAGGATCGGCGTGATCCCGCTTCCGGCGGCGAAAGCGACATAGTGGCGTTGCGCCGTGGCGTCGAGCGGCACATGGAAATGCCCCATCGGCGGCATGACGTCCAGCGTGTCGCCGGCGCGCAAATGCTGGTTCGCCCACATCGAGAACACGCCTCCCGGCGAGCGCTTGATTGCGATGCGCAGCCGATCGTCCGACGGCGCGGAGCAGATCGAGTAGCTCCGGCGGTGATCGTGTCCGTCGACTGTCTTTCGAACAGTCAGGTGCTGACCCTGCAGATAGCGGAACTGCTCGCGAAGTTCCGGCGGAACGTCCAGCGTCACCGCAACGGCATCGCGCGTTTCGCGATCGACGCGGGCGATGCGCAGCGAATGAAACTTCGACACGGTTACAACGGCTTGAAGTAGTCGAACGGCTCGCGGCAATCGTCGCAGCGATAGAGCGCCTTGCACGATGTCGAGCCGAATTGCGCGATCAGCGTCGTCGCCTTCGAATCGCAGCGCGGGCACGGAACGACCGGGCGCGTACGGAATGGTCCGATGCCGGACACGTCGACGCGCGAACTTGCCACGCCCGGAGGCGCGATGCCGTACTCGCGCAGCTTGCGCCGGGCTTCGGGGGCCACCCAGTCGGTCGTCCATGCCGGCGCCAGTTGCACGCCAACCTGCACGTCGTCCACACCGATCCCCCGCATCGCGGCGATAACGTCGTTGCGGATGACATCTGTCGCCGGGCACGCCGAGTAAGTCGGCGTCAGCGTGACATGCAGCGCATCGCCGCGCCATTCGACCGCGCGCACGATGCCGAGGTCGACGATCGAGACGACCGGGATCTCGGGATCCATGACCTGCGACAGCGCCCGGCGCACGGCGTCGAGCGACACGCGATCGGTGACGGTGACTACCATCGCGCGTCCGGATAAGCGCGCTGCAGGAACTGCATCTCGGCGATCATCCGGCCCAGGTGCTCGGTGTGGACGCCGCACCGCCCTCCCTTGCGAACGAACTGATCCGAAGGCCGCGCAAGCGTCGCCTCGCGCAGGATCGCATCGACCGCCTGGTCCCAAGGCGCGCGTAGCGTGCGCACGTCGACGGCGATGCCATCGGCCACGAGCAACGCCTCGCCTTCGTCCGGCTCGAACATCTCGCCGGCGTACGTCCACAGGTCGTCGATCGCACCCTGCATGCGTGCATGGGATTCGTCGGTGCCGTCGCCGAGGCGAATCACCCAATCGGACGAGCGCTCGACGTGATAGGCCGCCTCCTTCACCGACTTCGCCGCGATCTCGGCGATGCGCTCGTCCTTCGACCGCGACAATCCGTCGAGCAACAACACGTGCCAGCGGTCGAACAGGAACTGTCGCGCGATCGTATCGGCATAGCTGCCGTTCGGCTGCTCGACCAACAGCAGGTTGCGGAATTCGTGCGCGTCGCGCCGAAACGCGAAGTCGTCTTCACCGCGTCCCGTGCCGTTGAGCTTCGCGTCGATGTCCTGCGCATAGGCGAACCACATGCGCGCCTGGCCGAGCAGATCGAGCCCGACATTCGTCGATGCGATGTCCTCTTCGAGGATTGGCCCCTTGCCGACCCATTCGGACAAGCGCTGCGCCAGCACGAGCCCGTTGTCCGCGAGGAAGAACACGAATTCGAGCAGATGCCGATCGGGCGGTTCGCGCGACATGTCAGTGCGCAGGGCCGCCCCCAGGTACTGACTCGCCCCGTTCGGGGGCAGCAAGCAGAGCGAGCGAGGGGGTCGTCATCTAGATGTGCTCGACGCCTTCCGGCATCGGAAAGAACGTCGGATGACGGTAGACCTTGCTGTTCGCCGGCTCGAACAACGCCTCCTTGTCTCCCGGGCTCGACGCCACGACATCCGACGAGCGCACGACCCAGATCGACACGCCTTCGTTGCGACGCGTGTAAACGTCGCGGGCGTTCTTGACCGCGAGCTCGGCGTCGGGTGCGTGCAAACTACCGACGTGCTTGTGCGCCAGTCCGTGCTGCGAACGGATGAAGACTTCCCACAGCGGCCACTGTTCCATAGATTGACTCAGGCGGCGGCAACGCGAGCGCGGGCCGCGTGCTTCTCCGCATGAGCAATGGCCGCCTCGCGAACCCAGGCGCCGTCGTCCCATGCCTTGATCCGCGTGCGGATGCGCTCGCGGTTGCACGGACCGTTGCCCTTCAGCACGTTGAAAAACTCGGTCCAGTCGATCGCACCGAAATCGTAGTGCTCGCGCTCGGCATTCCACTCGAGATCCGGATCCGGAACGCGAAGCCCGAGAAACTCGGCTTGCGGAACCGTCTGATCGACGAAACGCTGGCGCAGCTCGTCGTTCGACAAGAGTTTGATTTTCCATCGCGACGATTGCGCCGAATGCACGCTTTCCGCATCCGGAGGACCGAACATCATCAGGCTCGGCCACCACCAGCGGTTCAGCGCGTCCTGCGCCATCGCCTTCTGCTCGGCTGTGCCGTTGCACATCGCGATCATGATGTCGAAACCCTGTCGCTGATGGAACGACTCCTCCTTGCAGATTCGCACCATCGCACGCGCGTAAGGACCGTAGCTGCAGCGGCATAGCGGGATCTGGTTCATGATCGCGGCGCCGTCGACGAGCCAGCCGATCGCGCCGATATCGGCCCAGGTCAGCGTCGGATAGTTGAAGATCGACGAGTACTTGACCCGGCCGGCGTGCAGGTCGTCGACGAGATCATCGCGCGCGACGCCGAGCGTTTCCGCGGCGGAGTAGAGGTACAGGCCATGCCCGGCCTCGTCCTGGATCTTCGCCATCAGGATCGCCTTGCGCTTGAGGGTTGGAGCGCGCGTCACCCAGTTGCCTTCGGGCAGCATGCCGACGATCTCCGAGTGAGCGTGCTGCTGGATCTGGCGGATCAGCGTCTTGCGGTACGCCTCCGGCATCCAGTCCTTCGGCTCGATCTTGATGTCCGCGTCGATGCGCGCCTGGAACGTGCGTTCGTCCTCGCTCATCTCCGCGACGTCGCCGACCTTCTTCACGCCGGTGTCCACCAATTGCGCGTACATGCGTTGCCTCCTCGCAGTGCTGGCATACGATACGACTTGAAAGGCTTTGCCGTAAACTCCGTATCATATTCAGTTCGATGACCGATGCCGCCGTCGCCCGCTGGATCAAGGGCGAGCTCGAGAGCGACGCGCCGCGGGCGCCCTCGCTCATCGTCACTGTGTGGGGCGACGCGCTGGCACCGCGCGGCAACGAATACTGGCTTTCGACGCTGCTGCGGCTCGCCGCACCCTTTCGCATCAACGAGCGCGCGGTGCGCACGGGTGTCTACCGGCTCCATCGCAGCGGCTGGCTTGCGCCGCGGCCTGTCGGACGACGCACGCGCTATCGGCTTACCGACACCGGTCGCGAAGGCTTCGAGCGCGCGTTTCACCGCGTATACGAGCCGCCGTTCGTGCGCTGGGACGGACATTGGGACGCCGTCGTGATCCAGGGGGAGGCGGTGACGCCGGCTTTGCGCAAGCGCCTGCGCGACGAGCTCGCGTGGGCTGGTTTCGGGCAGCTCGCGAGCGGCGTGATGATCCGCCCTCATCGCGTCGATCGTGCCGTCGTCAACATCGGCGCTGCGTACGCTGCGACCGCTGTGTTGACCGCCTTCGTCGCGCGCGACGCTCGCCGCGTTACCGGACTTGCAGCCCGCGTCGAAGGCGTCTGGGCGCTCGCCGAGCTTGCCGAGGACTACCGCAAGTTCCTCGCAAGGTTCTCGGCGCTGGAGCCGCGCATGAAGAGCAACGCCGATGCGGAACAGGCCTTCGTCGTGCGAACGCTGTTGATGCACGCCTACCGGCGCGTGCGCCTGCGCGATCCGCAGCTGCCGCGCGAAGTGCTGCCGGCGGGTTGGCCTGCGGCCGAGGCTTATCGGATGGCGCGCAATCTGTATCGCGTCACGACGAAGGCGGCCGAGCGCTTCGTCGATGACGTGCTCGACGCCGAGGGCGAAACGTCCTCGCGGCGACGCCGCGGCGAACCGCGTTTCAAGCGGGCATAGCCCGGCCGGACGCCGGCGCTTCCGCTGCCGCATGCGCTGCTTCGAGACAAACCTTCAATGCCACACGCAGGGTGACGACGTAGTGGTCGGCGCCGACGACGTTGCGCGACGCCGGGTCGGTCAGAACCTGGTCGTCCGCGGGCCACAGGCCCACCAGGATGGGAACGTCTGCACCGACGCGCGCTCGCAACCGGCGCAGGAGATAGCGAAGATGCGCGGGCCTCCCACCGATGTCGAGGTAGGAGATGCAGACCATCGCCACGCCGGCGATGTCGAGTGCGCCGAGGTCGTCGCGCGATACGGCTCTGTGCGGCAACACCGCGGCGCCGAGCCCATGTTTGACGAGCAGCTGCGCGAGCATCGCGGTTACGCCTTCGTCGAGCGGCCCGCGTCCGGCAACGCAGAGGATCGCTCGCTCGGCCCGCCATCGCGCGGGCAACTCGTCGGCGGGCGGCGCATCGACATGCAACGGCGGAGTCTTCGGCAGCTCCTTCTCGGCGAGCGTGGGACCGGCGGGGTCGGTTGCCGTGTCCACCGCCTGCGGTGACGGTTCGACATCGTCATAGCCGACAAGGTCGTTGACGAGCTGGCTGATCGACCGGCGAATCGTTTCGAGCTCCGTCGGTGTAACGACGTCGCGACCCGCGTCGTTCGCCGCGAGCTGCAGTCCCTTCAAAGCGACTTCGTCGTAATAGGAAGACAGCGAGCGGTCCTTGAGCAACGCTTCAGCCTGCTCCAGGGCTTCGTCCGGATCGCCCGCGAGCATGCGCTGATAGAAGCTCTCGATCGGCGTCAGCGCCGGTCGGTCGCCGAGCATCACGTCGAGAAACTCGAGACGCGGGACATGCCGCCCGAGGACGACGAGGATCACGGTAAACGGCGTCGACAGGATCAGGCCGATCGGGCCCCAGAGCCACGTCCAGAAGATCGCCGCGACGACGACCGCGAACGAGGACAGGCCGATCGAGTGGCCATAAACCATCGGCTCGACGAAATGGCCCATCACCGGCTCCGAGATCGCGAATAGCGCCAGCGTCCAGAGCGCCATCGACCAGCCGGTCGGATCGACGGCGGCGGCAAGCGCCACCGGCGCCGCGCCGGCGAGGAACGAGCCGACGTAGGGAACGAACCGCATCAACCCGGCGAAGACGCCCCACAGCAACGGACTCGGCACGCCGATGATCGTGAGGCCGATCGTGATCAGCACGCCGAACGCGGTGTTTAGCGCGAGCTGCGTCAGAAAGTACTTCGACAGCCGTCGGGCCGCATCGTCGAGCGCAACGGTCGTGCGATGCAGATCGCGCGCACCGAAGAGCCGGATCATCCGATCGCGCAGGTCTTCGCGCTGCATCAGGATGAAGATCGCGACGATCAGCACGATGATCATCGTGGCAACCGGCTGCAGCGCCGGGCCAAGGATGCGCTGCGCCATGACGAGCGACGACGGTTCGCGCTCGTGCACTTCGACCGGCAACGGCCGGTCGACGGCGGCGTCTTTGGGCGCCTTCGCGGAATCGCCCGCGCCCGTCGCCGCGGGCTTCGTCGCTTCGTCGATCTGGCGATCGAGACGCTTGATGAAGTTGGCCGCGCGGCCGACGACGGCGCCCTGCAAGTCATAGACCTTGCGCGTGACCGTGGCTTGATAGCGCGGGAAATCCTGCGCAAGTGCAGCGACCTGCATGCCGATGACCACGGCGATGCCGGAAATCACGCCAAGCGCGAGTAGCACCGCGACGATGACCGCAGCCACGCGGCCGATCCGCAAACGCCGGAGCAGTTCGACGAGCGGTACGAGCACGAAGCTCAACAGGATCGCCAGCACGATCGGGATAAACACGTTGCGCCCGATGTAAAGCGCGGCGATGATCGCGACCGAGACCGCGAGCGTCGTGAGGCCGGCGGCACCCGGCGTCTGCGCCGGGGCTACGGCGTGCCCGTCGGTCGTCGGCGCGGAGGGACCCTGTGGATTCGGCGGTGGCGCTGGCGTGCTCAAGGCAGGGCCATCATCACCACTTTCCGGCGGTTTGCGTGTCGAACGGGTGCGTCGTTCTCCAGTGTTGCGCGATCTCGATGCGTCGCGCGATCCAGACGCGGTCGTGCCGTTCGACGTGGTCGAGGAAGCGCTGCAGCGCGAGGAAGCGTCCCGGCCGTCCGACGAGGCGGCAGTGCAAGCCGACACTCATCATCGTCGGCCGCTCGGCGCCTTCCGCGTAGTGCACGTCGAAGGCATCGCGCAGATAGGCGAAGAACGGATCGCCGTGCGAGAAACCCTGCGGCAACGC
>DATLNR010000124.1:0-19735 GCA_035536655.1 Casimicrobiaceae bacterium | reverse complement strand
CAACGCCGACATCCGCAAGCCTTACGACGTGCGCGAAGTCATCGCGCGCATCGTGGACGCGAGCGACCTCGACGAGTTCAAGGCACGTTACGGCGCGACGCTCGTCACCGGCTTCGCGCGAATCGGCGGCTACCCGGTCGGCATTGTCGCCAACAACGGCGTCCTCTATTCGGAATCGGCGCAGAAAGGCGCGCATTTCATCGAGCTCTGCGCGCAGCGACGGACGCCGCTCGTGTTCCTGCAGAACATCACCGGCTTCATGGTCGGCAAGAAGTACGAGGCCGGCGGCATCGCCAGGGACGGCGCGAAGATGGTCACCGCCGTCTCCTGCGCGCAGGTGCCGAAGTTCACCGTTATCATCGGCGGCAGCTACGGCGCCGGCAACTACGGCATGTGCGGCCGCGCGTTCAACCCGCGCTTCCTGTGGATGTGGCCGAACGCGCGGATCTCGGTGATGGGCGGCGAGCAGGCGGCGACGGTGCTCGCGACGGTCCGCCGCGACGCGATCGAGGCGAGGGGCGGGCAGTGGTCGGCGGACGAGGAAACCCGGTTCAAGTCGCCGATTCGCGAGCAATACGAGCGCGAGGGCCATCCGTATTTCGCGAGTGCGCGGTTATGGGACGACGGCGTCATCGATCCCGCCGATACGCGGCGCGTGCTGGCGCTGTCGTTGTCGGCGGCGCTCAACCGGCCGATCGAGGCAACGCGCTTCGGCGTCTTTCGGATGTAGCTATGGCTCGCAGATCGAAAACGTCCGCCGCAGCGGCTTCCGCCCGCACGTCGATCGACTTCACACAGCGCAACGAGGTGGCGTTGGTCACGCTGAACCGTCCGAAACGCCACAACGCGTTCGACGAAAGCGCGGTCCGCGAATTGACCGAAGCGCTGCGCTCGCTCGACGCGACGACCTCGGTGCGCGCCATCGTGCTTCTCGGTGCGGGCGAGAGTTTTTGCGCAGGTGAGGATCTCGACTGGATGCGGCGCATCGCCGGGTTCGCGCGCGAGGAGAACGTCGCGGATGCGAACGCCCTCGCGCGGCTTTTGCGCACTTTGCACGAGATGACGAAGCCCACGATCGCGCGTGTTCACGGGCCGGCGCTCGGCGGCGGTGTCGGGCTCGTTGCCTGCTGCGACATTGCCATCGCCACGCAGGATGCGACGTTCGCGCTTTCCGAGGCGAAGCATGGTCTGATTCCGGCGACGATCGCGCCGTATGTCGTCGAAGCGATCGGCCCGCGGCATGCGCGTCGCTACATGATGACCGGTGAACGTTTCGGTGCCGCCGAGGCTTATCGAATCGGCCTGGTGCACGATATCGTCGCGACGATCGAAGCGCTCGATGGGCGCATCAACGAGCTGCTGGGCGAATTGTTCACGGCCGCGCCAAAGGCACAATGCGCGGCAAAGGCGCTGGTTCGCGCGGTGACGAATTGCCGGATCGACGATCGCCTCGTTGGCGAGACCGCGCAACGCATCGCCGATGTTCGGGCGTCCGACGAAGGTCGCGAAGGCGTCGCCGCGTTTCTCGAGCGCCGTCCGGCTGCGTGGTTGCCCGCGGCATTGCGTAAGAAGAAGTGATCGAAAAGTATGCTTGAGTCGTTCGATACCTGGCAGCTCGTCGCGCTCGCCGGCACGCTCGGCTGGGCGAGCGGCGTGCGGCTGTACGCGGTGCTCTTCATCGTCGGCGGCCTGGGTGCGCTCGGTTGGATTCCGCTGCCGGGCAAGCTCGACCTGCTCGCGCATCCGTACGTGCTCGCGGCGTCCGGGTTCATGTTCTTCACTGAATTCCTCGCCGACAAGATTCCGGGCGTCGACTCCGTATGGGACACGCTGCAGACGTTCGTACGCATTCCTGCAGGCGCCGCTCTCGCGGCGAGCGTGTTCGGCGACGCGCCGGGCGCGTGGACGTTGGCGGCGGCGATCATCGGCGGCACGCTCGCAGCCGGCAGTCACTTCGCGAAGTCCGGCAGCCGCATGGCGATCAATACGTCGCCGGAGCCGTTTTCGAACTGGGCCGCGTCGTTCGGCGAGGAGCTTTTGGTCGGCCTTATGCTCTGGCTCGCGTGGGAGCACCCGTTCGTCGCGATCGTCGTTCTGCTGCTGCTGGTCGTGCTGACGATCTTCCTGATTCGCAAGGCGTGGCAGTTCCTGAGCCGGCTCTTCGCGCGGTTGCGCGAGACGTTCGTGCCTGCGCACGCTTCGGGTCCACCACGGTTTCCGCGGTGATGCATGACCCCCGCGCTCTCTGCGCTGGCTGCTCCCTCAGGGGGCGGAATCAGTTGCTTGGGCGGCTGGCCTCCTTGGACGGGCAGTGGCGGTGATAACGCGCGAGTCCGCCATCTCGTATCGACATCGCGTTTTGGCTTCCCACGCCGCGATCCGCGCGCAGGTACAACGCGCGGGGCCCCCCGGCTGCTCACGCCACCCCCGGCGCAACTGACGTGTTCACGAAGATCCTCATTGCCAACCGTGGCGAGATCGCCGTGCGTGTCGCGCGCACCGCGCGGCGCATGGGAATCGCGACCGTCGCCGTGTATTCGGACGCAGACGCCGGCGCGTTGCACGCGCAATGCTGCGACGAGGCGTATCGGCTCGGCCCTCCCCCGCCGCGCGAGAGTTATCTGAAGGGCGCGCGCGTCATCGAGATTGCGCTGGCAAGCGGCGCGCAGGCGATCCATCCGGGTTACGGATTCCTGTCGGAGAACGAAGCGTTCGCCGCGTCGTGCGCAACGGCCGGCATCGTCTTCATCGGACCGCCACCCGCTGCGATCGCGGCGATGGGCAGCAAGTCGGCGGCGAAGAACATCATGGGACGCGCCGATGTGCCGCTCGTTCCGGGCTATCACGGTGACGATCAGCGTCCGGAATTTCTCGCGAACGAAGCGCAACGCATCGGCTACCCGGTACTGATCAAGGCCACGGCCGGCGGTGGCGGCAAGGGCATGAAGATCGTCGAGCACGACCGCGATTTCACGGCTGCGCTTGCTTCTGCGCAGCGCGAAGCGAAGGCGGCTTTTGGCGACGATCGCGTGCTGATCGAGCGCTATCTCACGTCCCCGCGTCACATCGAGATCCAGGTGTTCGCCGATACGCACGGCAACGTCGTGCATCTGTTCGAGCGCGACTGCTCGGTGCAGCGTCGCCATCAAAAGGTGCTCGAGGAGGCGCCCGCGCCCGGCATGACGGCCGAGCGTCGGCGCGCGATGGGCGAAGCCGCCGCTGCGGCGGCGCACGCGATCGGCTACGTGGGGGCAGGCACGGTCGAGTTCATCGCGGAGCCCGACGGTCGCTTCTATTTCATGGAGATGAACAAGCGTCTGCAGGTCGAGCACCCGGTCACCGAGATGATCACGGGTCTCGATCTGGTCGAGTGGCAATTGCGCGTGGCCGATGGCGAGCCGTTGCCGCGTGCGCAGGAAGCGCTAACGATCCGCGGTCACGCAATCGAAGCGCGCATCTATGCCGAGGATCCGGCGCGCGGGTTCCTGCCGGCGGTCGGACGCATCGTGCATTGGCGCATGCCCGAGCCATCGTCGAACGTGCGCGTGGACACGGGCTTTCGCGCCGGCGACGAAGTGAGCCCGTTCTACGATCCAATGCTCGCCAAACTTATCGTGCACGGCGAGGATCGATCGCGTGCGTGTGCGACGCTCCTCGCGGCGCTCGCCGATTGCGAGATCGCCGGTGTGACGACGAACGTCGACTTCCTTGCACGCGTCGTCGCACATCCAGCGTTCGCCAATGCGAAACTCGACACCGGTTTGATCGACAAGCACCGTGACGCGTTGCTGCCGCCGCAAGGGACGACACCAGAGCGCGCGTTGATCGCTGCGGCGCTGGCCGAGTTCCTCGCCGACGAGCGCGCGCACGGAGCGACGGCATCGCAAACGACCGATCCGTATTCGCCATGGAACGCCCGCGACGGCTGGTGGCCAAACCGCGCGCGCCTGGGCGTGACGTATCGATTTGCCGACGGCGATGTCGTTCGCACGATCGAGGTGTCGCGTGATGGCGATCACGGATTCATGCTGGTCGCCGGTTCCGCCCGCCATACGGTTCGATTGGTTGAAGCGGGCGAGCGCATGACGATGGAGGGCGGCGGCACGCGATTCGAAGCGACCGTCGTGCCGATCGGCGAGCTGCGTCACGTCTTCGCCGCTGGTGTGCGGCGCACGCTGCGTCTCGTCGATCCGCTCGCCCACGCCGGCGCGGAGGAGGAGCATGGCGGCCATCTGACGGCGCCGATGTCCGGCGCGATCGTCGCGGTTCACGTCAAGCCCGGCGACCACGTCGAGAAGGGCGCGCCGCTTTGCGTGCTCGAGGCGATGAAGATGGAGCACACGATCGTCGCGCCCTCGAACGGAACCGTCGCCGCCGTTAACTGCGCCGTCGGCGATCGCGTCAGCGAAGGCGCGGACCTGGTCGACATGGAGAGCGATTGAATCGCGGGCGCCTCGCGATCCTGATTGCGACGCCGTCGAAGCTCGCGTGGAAGCCGGCGATCGAGCGCGTGCTGCCGGAAGCCGATGTGCATGTGTGGCCCGACTCGCCGGATGACGTGGACTTCGCGCTGGTGTGGAAGCCGCCGGGCGACCTCTTCGAGCGCGTGCGCGTGCGGCGCGCGATCATGAACCTCGGCGCCGGCGTCGACGCGTTGTTCGAGCTTCCTACGTTGCCGTCGGACGTTTCGCTGTTGCGCATTACCGATGCCGGCATGGCGACGCAGATGGCCGAGTACGTCACGCTGGCGGTGTTGCGAGCGTATCGCGAACAGGACGCGTATGCGGAATCGCAGCGGAACGCGCGATGGCAGCCACGCAAACGTCTTGCCAAGTCCGAGTTCTCGGTGGGTTTCCTCGGTGTGGGCGTGCTCGCGTCGGCCGTCGCCCGGGCTCTGAAGCCATTCGAATTCCCGTTGCTCGGTTGGCGTCGCAGCGCGCAGCCTGCCGAAGCGATCGAGGTGTTTGCGCCCGACGCGCTCGATCGCATGCTCGCGCGAACGCGCGTGCTCGTCGTCATGCTGCCGCTGACTGGACAAACCCGCGGGATCGTCGACGGGCGCATGCTGCGCGCGTTGCCACGCGGCTCGCATCTCGTGAATGTCGCGCGCGGACCGCTCGTCGTCGAGCAGGATCTCCTCGACGCGCTCGACGACGGCCATCTCGCATCGGCAACGCTCGACGTGTTCGACGAGGAACCGCTGCCTTCGACGCATCGCTTCTGGCATCATCCGAAGATCGTGATCACGCCGCACGTCTCTGCGGTGACGCTGCTCGACGAATCCGCTGAACAGGTCGCGGCGAAGCTTCGCGCGTTCGTTCGCGGCGAGCCGGTCGATGGCATCGTCGATCGCAAGCGCGGCTACTAAGCATGAGTTCAGTGCAATCTTCTCCCGCCGTCGCGTCTCCATGCACCAGCGTCTGCACGATCGACCCCGCTTCCGGACTGTGCCTCGGGTGCTTCCGCTCGCTCGACGAAATCGCAGGCTGGAGCGTGTTCACCGACAAGGAGAAGCGTGAAGTGCTCGCGCTGTTGCCCGAGCGACGCCTCCTTTACGCGCCCTGAGTGACGAGCATCGTGGTCGCCGCCGACTGGTACTTCGACTTCATCTCGCCATTCGCGTATCTGCAAGGCGAGCGGCTGGCCTCGCTTGCGCCGCAAATCCGCATCCGCTATCGCCCGGTGCTGTTCGCGGGATTGCTTGCGGCGAACGGCCACAAGGGACCGGCGGAAATCGCTTCGAAGCGCGTCTTCACCTACCGGTTCGTCGTCTGGCAGGCGGACAAGCTCGGTATTCCGCTCCGCTTCCCGCACGAGCATCCGTTCAATCCGTTGCCGCTGTTGCGCCTGGCGATCGCATGCGACTGCGCGCCGGACGCCGTGCATCGCATCTTCCGCTTCGTCTGGCGCGATGGCCGGCTGCCGGACCTGCCGATCGAATGGGCGGAGCTTGCCGACGATCTCGGCATCCGCGACGCCGCGGCGCGCATTGCGGATCCCGATGTGAAGAACGCGCTGCGCGCCAACACCGACGAGGCGATCGGGCGCGGCGTGTTCGGCGTGCCGACGCTCGCGATCGACGACACGTTGTTCTGGGGGCTCGATGCGACGGAGATGGCCCGCGACTACGTGACGGCGGGCCGGCGCTTCGTCGATCCCGAATACGAGCGTGTGGCCACGCTGCCCGAGGGTGCACAACGCAGCGAAGCAAAAGCGCCGAAGAGGGCGCGCACGCGCGTCGTCGGCACGGCGAGCTGACTTCAGTCGCGCAGGCGCCGTCGCAACCTTCCGACTTCCTCGATCAGGTCGACGGTCAGCGCGGCAAGCTCCGGATCCGCATCGAACTCGCGCTCGAGCGCAAGCAGCCGCCGCGCACGCGCAAGCTCGGCGCTTGCGAACACGCGCTCGCCGCTCGAGATCGACACGCTCGTCAGCGCGCCCGATTCAACGTGCTCGACGACCCATCGCCGCTCGCATGCGCACGCCCAAGCAAGCTCGTCGATCGTCAAGCTGACTTCCTCGAGCACGACACCGGTCATGACTTTCATCATCGATTGTCCAAGTCGCGTGGATTGAACGGGATCTCGCGCGCCATCGTCTCGAAGAGCTGCCGCGCCTTGTCGGTTGCAGGCGGAAGGACCAGCTCCAGCTGCAGGTAGAGGTCGCCCGGCGGGTCGGCCGGAATCCCACGGCCGCGCAACCGCAAGCGCGCGCCATTCTTCGATTGCGCGGGCACGGTGACTTCGACGCGTCCCGACGGCGTCGTCACCTCGATGCGCGCGCCGAGCATCGCCTCCCATGGAGCAAGCGGGACGGTTTGGGTGACATCCTTGTCGACGATCGTGCAGCGCCGGTTTGGCGCGAACGCCACCTCGAGATAGAGATCGCCCGCTGGGCCGCCGCGCAACCCCGGGCTGCCCTGTCCCGCGAGCCGGATCTGCTGTCCTTCGCGTATGCCCTTCGGAATCTGCACGTTCAACGTGCGTTCCTGCACGGTGACGCGACCTTCGTTGTCGACCGTCGGGGAGGCGAGCACGATCGAGCGCTGCGCGCCGTTGTACGTGTCGGCGAGCTCGATCTCGATGCGTGCATGCGCATCGCTTCCGCGCATCGGCGGACGCGGTCCGCGTTCCCGGCCCGCTCGCGCGCCGAACAGGTTCGCGAAGAAATCGCTGAAGTCCTCGCCCTGTGCGCCGTGCGCGAAATCGAAGCCACTCCAGTCCGGCGGCGGCTCGAACGATTGACCCGCACGGTAACGCGAGCCCAGGCTGTCGTAGGCCTTGCGCTTTTCCGCATCGGATAGAACCGCATAAGCTTCGTTCACCTGGCGCATTCGTTCTTGCGCATCCGGTTCCTTGCTGACGTCGGGGTGATACCTGCGCGCGAGCTTGCGGTACGCCTTCTTGATCTCGTCGGCGGTGGCGCCTTTCTCGACGCCCAGGGCGGCGTAGTAGTCTTTGAATTCCATTCCTAACGCGCACCGCTTCGCGGTGCGACCGCGGTGCCCCCGAGACGCGCGGTTTCGTTAGCTGCGCCGACCAGTCCTTCGGCCTTCGTTTCTTCGAGCAAACGTCGCGCAAAGGTCAGTGCAGCGGCTCTGCCTTTGGGCATCAGCATCGCCTGCGTTTCGCTTCCGGGATGCCCTTCGAGCACGCGCGAGCCAGGAAGCTCGCGCATCATTTCGAAGAGGTTCGGCTTGTTCGCAGCGAACACGTCGGCCTTACGCGATACCAGTTCCAATGTTCCCGGCAATCCCGCGCCGCGCTGCGCTATTTTGCCGTCAGCTTGTTGTCCACCGATTTCACCCCTTCCACGCCGCGCGCGAGTGTCACCGCTCTCTCGATATTCGCCGCCTTGTCCAGCGCTCCCGCCAGCGTCACCGCCCCGTCGCGCGTGTCGACGTTGATCTGCAGGCCTTTCACTTCCGGATCGGCCAGCAACGCCGTCTTGACCTTCGCCGTGATCGCTGCATCCGCGGTCGCCGCCGTGGCCTTGTCCACCGCCTGCGTGACGCCCGGCGCCGGCTTGTAGGTCGTGGTCGTCGTCGTCGTGTTGCCGGTCGTCGTGGTCGTCGTCTGCTTCTCGCATGCGGCGAGCGCGACGGTGATCATGATGGCGAAGAGAATCGCTGCACGTTGTTGCATGATCGGCTCCTTCATCAGTCGTTGTCTTCCCGAAGGCGTTCGCCTTCGCCCGTCTTCTTGTCGCTCGGACGATCGCGGTTCGGTCCCAGCGCCTGCTGCTCTGCAGCGGCGAGCCCGCCACAGGAACGCCTTGTTGCATGCGCTTCTCGCGCCACCATCATTTCACATCGGCCCCACTTGTGCGACGGCGCCTCCTGTCCGTACGCCCTGAACGTGCCGGGCTCGCACGATCGTGGCGGGCAGCGCGATCAATGCGACGGTGGTCAATCCACGCTTCATCGGATTTCATGGTTGGCTGACTAACTGGAACGGGTCGCCCGTCCGCCGAGCTTGCCGATCGTTTCCGCGAGCCGGTCTTTGGCCGCCTCGAGGCTCGCCGCGGTCGCCGCCCGTCCGGCACGCGAAAGCGTCGCGATCAAGCCGTCGACCGCCTGTTCCAGCTCCTTGGACAGGATGTGATCGCCGAATCCGGAAAGCGTTCGCGCGACGATGTCCTCGATCCGCTGCTGGAGTGCAGGGGCGAGGTCGTCGAACACGAGATCGAACGTGCGCAGGATCTCCGCGTAGCTCTGGTGCTGCATCGACTCGGACGCCACCACAGCGAGCGATTCGAACGCGTTCAGCAGGCGCGGCATGACGTCGTCGACGTAGACGACCGGCGGCGCGTCGGCATCGGTGGCACGTGGCGGGGCCAGCGCCCAACGCGCGAGGATGTCGCGAAGGCTGTAGATGGTGAGGATGCCGGCGTCGGGATCCGATTGCGCCGTCGAGATCGACGTCCAGCCGATCGTTTCGAGCTCCTCGAGACCGTCCAGCGGGTCGAGCGCAATATCGCGCTTCGTCTCGCGCCACACGGCCTCTTCGAGGACGCCGTCGAACAGCTTCGCGTCGCTGGCCGACTGTGCCTTGATCTCGCCGATAAGCTGGCCGAACGCGACGTAGTCGCCGACGTGGACCTTGAGCACCACTTCCACGCCCTCGGTCGCCTTGTCCGCGGCTGCGGCGATCGGCGCAACGTCGATGCGGGTGACGAAGCCATGCGAGGGTGCGTGCACCGACAAACGGACCGGCGCATCGAGCGATGGTGCAGGTCGCGTTTTGCGGAGCAAGCCGAGCTGCACATTGCGGGCGGCTAGCGTGTGCTTGTGGATCGCCTCGATGATGACCACGGGGCGCATCTGGTGCACCGTCGTGTAGAACAGCACGAGCAGCAGGTACAGCGCAAGCAGCGTGGCCGCAAGCGCCACGGTCACGCCGAACACCGGGTTGAGCGGACCCACCGACGCCAGCGTCACGAGCGCGTAGAGCGCGACGCCGATGAAGAAGCCGAAATAGACCTGGTTCTGCCAGTTGCGCAGGAACTGGTCGTACACCTGGTGCGTGAGCGCGCTCGCCGACTGCTGCAGCGCGATCAGCAGCAGCGAGATGGTGATCGACGTGATCGTGATGACCCCGGCCGCGATCGCGCCGAGCAGATCCTTTGCCGCCTGGGGATCGGCGAACACATACGTTTGGAGCACCTGGCGCGCCGGCGCAAGCCATGCCGGTTCGCCGCGATCGATGAGGAACGTGATGACGGCAAGAACCACAAAGCCGGCGATGAGGCAGGTCGGTACGAGCAGGAATTCGGCAAACGCGCCGCGAACGGCGGCGAAGAACGCGCGCGCGCCGCGCGAACCGCCGGCGCGGAGCGAGGGTCGATGCAATGTTCGTTGCGGCAGCGTAGGCGCAACACCATCGGATCGAGGCTCCCCGCGGGTCTTCATTGTCCTGTCGTTTTTGTTCGAGCCCTTGAACCTAGCGGTCGATTGTCGCGCAGCCTGTAAGGGAAACACCGATTGGGGCGTGCGCTGAGGGTTGCATCCGCTAAAGCGCTTCGGCCCCCGGGATCGCGAGCCGATGCTTGATCTCGCGCGCCGCGTTCAGCGCATCCGACAGTGTCCGACCCAGGCAAGTGACGTGGCCCATCTTGCGCCCGCGCCGCGGCTCGCTCTTCCCATACAAATGCAGCTTGACGTCCGGTTCCTTCAGGATCGACGACCAGTCCGGCTCATGCCTTGCGCCGTCGCCGTCGAACCACAAGTCGCCGAGCAGGTTCACCATCACCGCGCTGTCGTGCAGTCGCGGGTTGCCGAGCGGCAGTCCGGCGACGATTCGCGCTTGCTGCTCGAACTGCGACGTCACGCAGGCGTCGATCGTGTAATGACCGCTGTTGTGCGGCCGCGGCGCGATCTCGTTGACCAGAAGCTCGCCTTCGCGCGTGACGAACAGCTCGACGCACAGCACGCCGCGATAATCGAGCTCGATCGCAACGCGCGTGGCGATGTCGCGCGCGCGCTCCGCCAGCGCGTCGGGCACGCGGGCGGGCACGATCGTGACGTCGAGAATGCCATCGCGATGTCGGTTCTCGGATGCGGGCCACGTCGAGACTTGACCCCGCTCCGTGCGCGCGACGACGACGGACAATTCCGCTTCGAGGTCGACGATGCGCTCGAGCACGCACGCGCGTCCCATCGCTTTGACGGCCGCTCCGGCTTCCGCGCGGTTACGCACTCGGTTCTGGCCCTTGCCGTCGTAGCCTTCGGTCGCGCGCTTGACGATGCCGGGAAACATCGCCGCGTCGTCGATCGCCGCGGCGTCGCTCTCGGATGTCAGAACGACGAACGGGGCGACGGCGAAGCCGCGATCCTGAAGAAACTGCTTCTCGCGTATCCGGTCCTGTGCGATCGCGACGCTTCCTGCGGTCGGCGTGACGCGCGCGCGCTTGGCCAGGAAATCCAGCGCAGGCGCCGGGACGTTCTCGAACTCCGTCGTCGCCGCGCTCACGAGCGAGGCAAGGCGCGCAAGACCGGCGCGGTCGAGATAGTCGGCATGCACGTGGAGGTCCGCGACGCTCCCCGCCGGGCTGTCGATGTTCGGGTCGAGCACTGCGACCTTGTAGCCGAGGCTTTGCGCGGCCATGCAGAACATGCGCCCGAGCTGTCCGCCGCCCAAAAGTCCGAGCCAACCGCCTGGCGCGACGGGGCCGACTGATGGTTCGGGCGTGGGGATGCTTTTCGCTTGTGCTGCTCTCGGCCGCCGTGTGCCGGAAAGATAGCCCGCGGCCATTACGCTCCGTCGTTCGCCGACGCACCGGGTGGCAATCGCGACGCGCGCGCGGCCGCGGTTTGCTCGCGCCGATGGTCCGCGAGCCGTTGCGCGACCGCCTTGTCGGTTTGTGCGATGACGGCGGCGGCGAAGAACGCCGCGTTCGCTGCGCCGGCTTCGCCGATGGCGAAGGTCGCGACCGGAACGCCCTTCGGCATCTGCACGATCGACAACAACGAGTCCTGGCCGCGCAAGTACTTCGACGGAACCGGCACGCCGAGGACCGGCACCGTCGTCTTCGACGCGAGCATGCCGGGAAGGTGCGCAGCGCCGCCTGCGCCGGCGATGATGAAGCGCAGCCCGCGCTCGATCGCGCTTTCTGCGTACGCGAACATCTCGTCGGGCATCCGATGCGCCGACAACACGCGCGTCTCGTGCGCGATGCCGAGCGACGAAAGCGTGTGCGCAGCGTGCTGCATGACGTCCCAGTCGCTGTCGCTGCCCATCACGACGCCGACGAGGGGGACCGGTGCTTGGCCGGAGGGCATCGCGCGGTTCGACGCTACAAGGCGAGAAGCGGGCGATTCTAGCATCGACGCCTTGGGAAAACTGCCGTGCGTCGGTCGCTGATCGGCGTCTGCTGCCAGACTGTTGTGCAGCGCGCGACCTATCGCCGACAATGCGGAGATGCGCATTTCTCGTCGAATCCGTCTTCTCGCGGCGGGCCTCGTTGCATGCACTTTCGTCGCTGCGGCTCAAGCGCAGAAGGACACCGACTTCCTCGCCGCGAAGCTCGCCTACGAGCGCGGCGACACCGCCAAACTCGCGCAGCTCGTGCCCGCGTTGTCGAGCCATGTTCTCGCGCCATACGCGCAGTATTGGCAGCTCAAGCTCACGCTCGACCGCGTGGAGCCGGCGACCGTCCGCGCGTTCTTGAGCCGCTACGCCGGCGTGCCGGTCGTCGATCAGCTGCGCAACGATTGGTTGAAACTGCTCGCGGCGCGGGGTCAGTGGGTGGTATTCGGCGAGGACTTCGTGCAGCCGAACGGCGAGGATGTCGAGCTTGCCTGCCACGCGATTGCTTACCGGCGGTTTCGCGAAGGGGACGGCGCGCTTGCCGCAGCCAGGCCGCTCTGGTTCGTCGGACGGAACACGCCGGACGCGTGCGAGCCGCTGTTCGCGGCGTTGATCCTGCGCGGCGACCTCACGATCGACGATCGACGCTCGCGGGTGCGACTCGCAAGCGAGAACGGGAATGTCCGCCTCGCACAGTCGATTGCCGCGACGCTGCCCGAGGGAAGCCGGATCGTCGATCGCGACTTCGGCCGTATGGACCGCGATCCCATCGCCGCGCTCGTCAAAGGCGAGTTCGACAAGACGCCTGCGGGTCGTGAGCTCGCCCTCTTCGCGCTGGAGCGCGCAGCGCGCAAGGACATCCACGGCGCGCGTGCGGCATGGGTCAAGTTCCGCGCGCAGCTCCCCGAGCCCGAACGGCAGCACGGGAATGCGCGGCTCGCCTTCCACGCGGCTCGTCAGCATGTCCACGATGCGCACGTCTTCTATCGCGAAGCCAAGGCCGCCACGATGTCGGACGAGCAGCACGCGTGGCGCGCGCGCGCTGCGTTGCGCGCGCAGGCGTGGCCGGATGTACTTGCGGCCGTCGAAGCGATGCCCGCTGCGCAAAAGGAAGAAGCGGCGTGGCGCTACTGGCGTGCGCGGGCGCAGGCGAAGCTCGGCATGCAGGACGCGTCGCACAGCGCGCTTGCGGCGCTTGCGAAGGAGTTTCACTTCTATGGCCTGCTCGCCGCCGAGTCGCTCGGCAGCGAGTTCGCGCCGAAGAGCGAGCCGCTCGCGGTCGCCGAGGACGTGCTGAACGCGTTCGGCGCACGCGCGGATGTCCGCCGCGCGGTCAAGCTGGCCGAGCTCGACATGCGCACCGAACTGATTCGCGAATGGGCGGCCATCATCCGTTACACGACCGATGAAGCGCTATTGATGGCCGCCGAGTTTGCCCGTCGCGCCGGATTGCCCGACCGCGCGATCAACACCGCCGAGCGAACCAGCGCTCGTCACGACTTCGCGTTGCGCTATCTGATGCCCTATCGCAGCCACTTCGAGGATGCCGCGCGGCAGCACGACATCGACAGCGCGATGCTGTTCGCAATCGCGCGGCAGGAATCGCGCTTCATGCCGACGATCGTTTCGTCCGCCGGCGCGCAAGGGCTCATGCAGCTGATGCCGGGAACCGCGCGCTGGGTGGCGAAGCAGCTCGGCGAATCCGGCTATCACGGAGCGCAAATCACCGACATCGACATCAACACGCGCTTCGGCGCTTACTACTTCCGTTACTGGCTCGGCCGGCTCGACAATCACGCGGCGCTCACCGCCGCCGCTTATAATGCAGGTCCCGGTCGGGCGCAGGCGTGGCGGCCCCCGGTCCCGCTCGAAGGCGCTGCGTGGGTCGAGACGATTCCGTTCAACGAGACGCGCGATTACGTGAAGAAAGTTCTCGCGAACGCGATGTTCTACACCTATGCGCTTGGCAAGCCGTCGGTATCGCTGACCGCTCGCCTGGGAACCGTGACGCCGCGCGCAACCGCATCGGCTGTCGGCGGCAGCGTCGCCGCCGCGAACTAGCGGCGCATCGCGCGGCCGTTCCGATGGCGCGCGTCCCAGACCTCGCGAGTTAGCGCGAAAGTCCGATGGCGTCGAAGCGCATCGTCGTGCTCGGCGGCACCGGATTCGTCGGCCGTCATCTGACCGCGAAGCTTTCGGCCGCCGGCCACGGCGTCATCGTCCCGACGCGACGTCGCGAGCGTGGCAAGGCGCTGATCCTGCTGCCGACCGTCGACGTCATCGAGCGCGACATCCACGATCGACGCGTGCTCGACGAGCTGGTCAAGGACACCGACGTCGTCGTCAATCTCGTCGGCATCCTGCACGAGCAGGCGCGCACGACGTTCGCGCGCGTGCACGTCGAGCTTGCGCGGCGCGTCGTTGATGCGTGCGAGCGTTACAGCGTTCGCCGGTTGCTGCACATGAGCGCGCTCGGCGCGTCGACGAACGGTCCGAGCCGGTATCTCAAGAGCAAGGGCGAGGCGCAGGCGCTCGTCGAGCGATCGTCACTCGCGTGGACCGTGTTTCGCCCGAGCGTCATCTTCGGCGCCGGCGACTCTTTCCTGTCGTTGTTCGCGACGTTGATCCGGTTCTCGCCGGTCGTGCCTCTCGCAGCACCCGATGCGAAGTTCCAGCCGGTGCATGTCAACGACGTCGCGAGCGCGATGGCTCAGTGCGTGGACAACGCGACGACCGTGGGACAGCGTTACGAGCTGTGCGGCCCCACCGTCTACACGCTGCGCGAGCTCGTTACGCGCGTGAGTGAAATGACCGGCCATATCCGGCCGATCGTCGGTCTTCCGCCGGCGCTTTCATCGCTTCAGGCGCGCATGCTCGAGCTGCTGCCGGTGAAACTCTTGACGCGCGACAACCTCGCATCGATGCGTGTCGATAACGTCTGCCCGGGACCGTTTCCCGAGGTGTTCCGCATCAGGCCGGCCGCGCTCGAAGCGATCGCGCCGGAGTATCTCGCACCCCGTGCAGGGCGAACCCGCTACGATGACTTCCGGGCACGCAGCGGTCGCTGAACGCGCAGGAGCTGTGGTTGCGTTGTGCGAGATCACGGCCGGCACGGTACGCGACTACGTGAAGCTTGACGTCGGACCGGAGCAGAACGGATTGGTTGCGCCGAATGCCGTTTCGATCGCGGAGGCCTACTTCGAGCCGGCCGCCTGGTTCCGCGGCATTCGCGCGGGGGACACGCCGGTCGGCTTCGCGATGCTCTACGACCCGACGCGCACGAGCGAACCCGACGATCCCGGTGCTTGCTACCTGTGGCGCTTCATGATCGACCACGCGCATCAGCGCCGTGGCTACGGTGCCGCCGCGCTGGACCTCTTGATCGCGCACGTGCGCACGTTGCCCGGCGTCGATCGCTTCAAGACGTCGTACGTCGACCGTCCCGGCAATGCGTCGCCACTCTACGTGCGTAAGGGATTCGTCGCGACCGGCGAGCTCGACGAGGACGAGATCGTGCTGCAACTCCTTCTGTAGATGGAACGGCCCCCACGCTCGCCTCGTTTGCCATCGACGTCGCTGCCCCCAGCAGGGGCGCAGTCAGTCGCGTGGGGCGGCCCTGCGCGACTGACGACGTGATCAAGGCATTGCCGCAGCCGGTGCGAACCTATCGCGTCGGCGGCTCGGTTCGGGACGAACTCCTCGGACGACGGATCGCCGATCGCGACTGGGTCGTCGTTGGCGCCACGCCGGAAACGATGGTCGCGTCGGGTTTCCGGCCGGTGGGTCGCGACTTTCCCGTGTTCCTGCATCCCGACACGCAGGAGGAGTACGCGCTTGCGCGAACCGAGCGCAAGGCCGGCATCGGCTATCGCGGGTTCGCGTTCTTCGCATCGCCGGAAGTGACGCTCGAGGATGACCTGAAGCGGCGCGATCTGACGATCAACGCAATGGCACGCGCCGATGACGGCACGTTGATCGATCCGCACGGCGGCCGGCGCGATCTCGAACAAGGCGTGTTGCGCCATGTGTCGGAAGCTTTCGCCGAGGATCCGCTGCGCGTGCTTCGCGTGGCGCGATTCGCCGCGCGGTTCGGCTTCACCGTCGCGCCGCCCACCGAAAAACTGATGCGCGCAATCGTCGCATCCGGCGAGCTTCAAACGCTTGCGCCTGAGCGCGTATGGCGGGAGCTTGCGACCGGATTGAGCGAAGCGACGCCTTCGCGAATGTTCGCGGTGCTGCGCGACTGCGGCGCGCTGGCCGTTCTGCTTCCCGAGATCGACGCTTTGTTCGGCGTTCCGCAGCCGCCGAAATACCATCCGGAGATCGACACCGGCGTCCACGTGATGCAGGCGATCGACTTCGCGGCCGCGCGCGGGCTCGCGACACGCGTCCGCTTTGCCGTCCTCGCGCACGATCTCGGCAAGGCCGCCTCCCCGTCCGCGAAGCTGCCGTCGCATCACGGTCACGAACAGAGCAGCGTGCGACGCGTCGAAACGCTATCGAAGCGGCTACGCGTGCCTTTGGAGTCGGCCGAGCTCGCTCGACTCGTCGCGCGATGGCACGGCATCGTGCATCGCGGCCATGAACTCACCGCCGGCAAGTGGCTCGAGCTGTTGCAAGCGGCCGACGCGTTCCGCCGTCCGCAGCGGCTCACCGAGTTGCTGCAGGCATGCGAATGCGACGCGCTGTCGCGACCCGGCGCCGCGAGCGTTTATCAACCCGTGGTCCTCGCCCAGCAGGCGTTTGAAGTTGCAACGAGCGTCGATGTCGGCGCGGTCGCGACGGAAATCATTGCGCGGGCGGCGAAGCGCGAAGCGAAGGCCGCGCCGGACGCGATCGGAAAGGCGGTGCGGGCAGCACGGGTCTCCGCGCTGCGCGCATGGCGCGACACGAGACCGACGGTCAATGAAGCCGGCAACTAGATTCTGTACGCCACCCGCCTCATCACCTCCGCCGCTGCCCGCATCGCCATGCGCACCGGAAACGGCAACGTTCCGCCGCCCGCGACCATGGCCATCGCACCGTGACGGGCTTCGTCGTCGCGCATCTGCGCGACGATCGCGCGACTTTTCGCATCGGCCTCCGGCAGGCGCTCGACGTGCCCCGTCAGGTGCTCTTCCACCTGGCGTTCGGTTTCGACGACGAAGCTCAAGTTCGCCCGATCGCCGGCGAGCCCGGCCGCAACTCCGATTGCGAATGATCCGGCGTACCAGAGCGGATTCAGGAGCGACGGTCGATCCCCGAGTTCTGCGAGGCGCGCCGAGGTCCAGGCGAGATGCTCCTCCTCCTCGCGAGCAGCCCCGGTGAACTGCTCGCGAAGCTGAGGATCGCGAGCGACGAGCGCCTGCCCGGCATAGAGCGCCTGCGCGCAGACTTCGCCCGTGTGATTGACGCGCATCAATCCCCCCGCGTGCCGCCGTTCCGCAGCATCGAGGTCGGGTTCGTCGAGCGCTTCGCCCGGCACTGGGCGTGCGGACGTCGCGACATTGGCCAGCGTGCGCAGCGCGCGGTCGAATCCGGTGATCAGCGACTCGATCATTAGAAGAAATGGGCGATGCCAGCAACAACGCCGTTCAGCTTGAGCCCGGTCTGCGAGCCGGCAGTGTAGGGGTTGATCGCGAAGTTGTAGCTTGCCCGCTCGTCGTTGCGCAACCGCACGTAACCGGCGTAGAGCAGTGTGCGCTGCGATAGCGGATACGTGTACGAGATCTCGTACTGTTCGGCGAGGCTGCCGTCGCCGCTCGCGAGGCCGCCGACGCGCACGTCGCCGTTCGCCTTGCCCTCGGCGGCTCGGCCGTAGAACAGATAGACCGACCCGGTCCCGGCGAGGATCGTCGTGCTCGCACCGTAGAAATTGCGCGACAGCGACCCGAGCGGCGTCGCGTAGCGCAGGCGCTCGTAAACGCCGGCGATTCGCATCGGTCCGAAGTTCCAGCCCGCGGCGACCGACATCGCCCAGTCGTTCAACCCGGCGCCGCGGATCCGGTGATTGCGCTCGTAGGCGATGCCCGCGTCAAAGCTCTCGTGCGTATAGAACGCGCCGATACCGAGAACGTAGCTGTCGCGCGCGTCCTCGCCGAACGCGTAGTGGACGCTGCCCTGCAGGCCGCGCCATTCCGGCAAATCATAGCGGATCGAGTTGGCGAGCCGCGCATCGAATCCGCCGGCCGCTTTCGACAGCGTTCCCTGCGACCAGAGCGCCGCCGTGGACAGGATCGACGTCGTGAGCGTCGGCACGTTGCCGAAGATCGCGTGCAGATCGTCGTAAGGCGTCAGGAAGTTCCCGACCTTGATCGTCCCCCAATCGCCGTCGAGCCCGACGAAGGTCTCACGGCCCGCGAGCACGCCGCCGCCGGCATCGGCAACGAGGCTCGACTCGATCTGCCACAGCGCAACGAGCCCGCCACCGAGCGGCTCGGCGCCGCGAAACCCGACGCGCGACGTGTTCGACGCGAGGCGATTGAGGCTGGGCGTATCGCCTGACGGATTGCCCGCGCTGACATGCTCGAGCGTCAGGTTGATGCGTCCGTAAAGCAACGCGTTCTGCGCGGTGGCGGGCCCGGCGAGCCACGCGCATGCGATCAGCGTCGCGAGCGGCGAAACGAGACGCGGCCAGCTCGACGGACGGGCATGCGAAATCATGGCGTTACGATACTAAGCGAAGATGCGCGCGGCACGCGACGGCGATTGCAACTTCGTCGGCACGACGCGGCGAAAAAAAACGGGCGTCCGAGGACGCCCGTGTTGCTCGAAGTTCTGATGCCGTTGCTTGGGCTTGCGCTTAGAACAGGTGCACGATGCCGACGACGAAGCCGTTCAGCTTCATGCCGTTCGACGCGGGCGCGTACGGGTTGATGTTGTAGTTGTAGGCCGCGTTGGCGTCGTTGTCGATGCGGTGATAGCCGACGTAGGTGATCGTCCGCTTCGACAGCGGATACGTGTAGCTGATCTCCCACTCGTTCGCCTCGGTGTCTGCGCCGCTCGCAAGACCTGCTACACGCGAGCCGCCGCCCTTGCCGCTGGAGGCGTGGCCATAAAAGCCGTACACCGTGCCCGGACCGACCGGCCACGTCACGCCCACGCCGTAGTAATTGCGCTTCAGGCTGCCGGCCGGCGTGTCGTAGTCGAGGCGCTCGTAAACGCCTGAGAGACGCGCGATACCGAAGTTCCACGCGGCGGCGAGGGTAAATGCCCAGTCATCGAGTCCCGCGGCGCGCACGTCCTTGTTCTTTTCGAACGCGACACCGCCCTGGAACGGACCGTTGTTGTACACGCCGCCGACCGAGAAGACGTACGGGTCGACAGCGCCGTTTTCGCTGTCGAGCGAGATCTGCGCGCTGCCGACGAAGCCGGCGATGTTCGGCGTGTCGTAACGGATCGAGTTGCCCAGACGCGCGTCGAAGCCGCCCGCTGCCTTGGCCGATGTACCCTGTGCCCAGATCGACGCGGTGGACAGAATGGACGTCGTGAACGTCGGCACGTTACCGAAGATCGGATGCATGTCGTCGTACGGGGCGAGGAAGTTGCCGAGCCTTACCGTGCCCCACGAACCTTGCAGGCCGACGAACGTGTCGCGACCAGCCAGCGTGCCGCCGCCCGCGTCGCCCGAGATCGACGACTCGATCTGGAAGATCGCGTTCAGGCCGCCACCCAGCGACTCGACACCACGGACGCCGAGGCGGGACGAGTTCGAGCTCAGGCGCTGAACGCTCGGGCGAGAGCCATTGGCATCGATGTACTCGAGCGTGATATTCAGGCGACCGTACAGCGTGACGTTCGCGGTCTGTGCCTGCGCGGCCAGCGGCGCGGCAAGAACCCCCGCGACGGCGACAGCGACGAGCTTCTTATTCATGAAGTCTTCTCCTCTGACGGATAAAATTGGCGGCGAGTCAAGCGGACTAGGGAATTTCCCCGCCATCGAAGCCTTC
>DATLNR010000123.1:0-30422 GCA_035536655.1 Casimicrobiaceae bacterium | reverse complement strand
GTTCACCATCGCGGCGGGGTTTGAAGTTAGGAGGACATTCGTCGATCCCACCACAGGCTTCAAAGCGATCTTGTTCGCAAACACAACAAATGAGGCGATCATCGCCTTTGCGGGCACCGACGGCATCAACGCGACGGATTGGCTCACGAACACCCGATTGGGCTGGAGCCAATGGGAGAAAAACAGAACTGCTGTGCTAGGGGCACTGCATGCACTTTCGTCGTCGCCCACGATTCACTTCACCGGCCAGAGCTTGGGGGGCGCGCTGGCGCAGTACGCAGCGTACGATTTTCTGACGAAAGAGCGCACCGAAGCTCCTAGCGCAACCCAGCAAGCGCGAGTCACTGTAACGACCTTCAACGGATTGGGCGCCTCCGAGGCGCTGGCCTTCTACAGCCAACGCTTCCCCTACTCCCCCGATGTCCTCGGAAAAGTCTCCGAGCAGGCGGCCTATCGCGTTAGGAACGACATCGTCTCATTGCTTGGCGGCGGTCAAGCGGGAATGGACGTCTATCGGTTGGACCACTTCTCCCGGAAGTTGAGGCCGGAAACAAATCCAAGTCCGACATCGGAGTACTGGGATCTCGCGCCGATCCCTGCACATCGCATCGAGCCGGGTTTCTACGATGCGTTGCAATGGTCGAATAACTTTCAATGGGCGAAGCTCGACGACGATTATCGGCCCTTGCCGATGACGCAGACACAGCAAGCGATGAAGATGTGGGGTGCGGTCTTCAATACGTCGGGCGCTTACGACCGCTCCGCGCACGTTCGACTCGGTGCTGCCGTCCTCGGCGGTGCAGCGTTTGGCAGCAACAGTGAAATCAACGCTTTTATGCGCAAGCTTTGGACGAGCGTCGAGAACTCCGGGGCGGGAGCACGCCCTGGTGAGGCCACCGGCGGTATTCCGTTCACCGTGCTGACCGCCAAGGAGTGGGCGGGTGTGCGCGGCAGAATGTTCGAGGTTCTCGCCAATCACAACTGGGGATCGACGGCACGGTCTTTCGCGGCAACTGGACCTGGCCTTCGGCTCTATGCTGGGCTGATCGCCGGGGCACTTGGGCTCGAAAAGGGATTAGACCGCGACATCGAGGATGCCTACGACAAGATTTTGCAGAAGTCGGGCATCACGCCGATTCGCCCAAAGCATTGGGAATCGTTCTTTTCGCTGACCCACTGGTATCTGCCGTTGCTGGACGCGCTTACGCCGCGAGAACTGCGGATGCTCAAGCTGTCAGAAGTGAGTCCCGATGAATTTGCGCAAGCAGTTCTGCGGAATCTCGACGATCCAATGCAGCAGGTCCAGCATCTTCTCCTTAGTGAGCGAGCATTAGCGCTCGGCCCTGTCGGTACCGACGCTGCAAAGGCGAGACAGCTCTCGACTCAAGCTGCAGATATCGTTGCTTCACTAAGCGAACTTCGTGATGAAGTGGCTACTGTCGAAGGCGAGGCCGGCGCAAGAATGACGGCGTCGATTGAAGAGTTCCTGCGAACTGACATCGCGCAGGCAATTTCGAATCGCGGCGACGTCCTCAGTCCATCGACCCTGCCGAGACAGAGCGCTTTTGGCGTTGGTGAGCTTTCGCCACAGGAATATCGAACGTTAAGAGATGCGTTTTATGCTACCGCTCAAGAGCACCAGTTCACTGACGTACGTCAGGAGTTGGTCGACGTGCTCGCGCAAATCGAGCAAGCTGGTCAACTAATCACGTTGCGGGAGGAACGGGGGAACCCCTTTCGGAACGCTTCGCCGGTTCAACCTCACGACGTTGAATTGGCCGAGCTTGACGAAGGTTCCGTCAAGACGTTCCAGATCTCCCTGCCTTATCGTGCAGGCGCTGGAGGGCAACGGATCAAGCTGGCCTTTGCCGGGCCCAATGTTTCAACGCTCAGCATCACGTGGAATGGCGAGGCGACAACTGTAAGTGCGTCGGGTGAAGCTATCGTAAGCGTGGCCGAGGGCATGGACATAGGTGCCCTGTCTATCGAGGCCTTAGACGACATTGATGCAGACTCGAATGTAGCCATCACCGCACAGTTAATCGGTGCAAGCAGTTCTCCTACCCATGAACAACACCTTGAGCTGGATCTCACGCTAGACGCCACCGTCGAACCCTCCACCAACCCCTCCAACCTCGTCCAAGGAACCTCCCAAAGCGAAAACCGTGACGCACCCTCACCCCCTCGCGGCGTCGTAGGTACAACCGCCGCCGATCATGTCCGCGCGCTCGGTGGACGCGACGAAGCCTTTGGCTACGGAGGTGACGACCTGATCGAGGGCAACGCCGGCTACGACGTCCTCATCGGCGGCGATGGTAACGACCGCATCTTCGCCGCCGACGCGATGGATGATGTGACGCTTCGCAATTACATCGCGACAACCGCCGCCATTGTCGACAACACGCATCCCGGCAACATTCTCGACGCGACGACCGCTGAATGGCTCGTCGGCAACATGGGCGACGACACCGTCGTCGGGACCGCAGCCGATGACATTCTCTTCGGTGCCGGCGGCTCAGACCTCCTCGTCGGAGGGGCAGGGCACGACATCATCGACGCCGACGACGATTACACGCCGGGAGCACTGACTGGTGTAACGGTGACTCGTCGCCATCGCGGACATCCGCACGAGCTTCTCTTCTCGTCCGCGGACCAGATCACCTACGCCGCGGACGTCGGCGCCGGCGACGAAATCCACGCCGGCTCCGGTGACGACATCGTCACCGCGCAGTATGGCGATGACACCGTGTTCGGCGACAACGGCGACGACACGATCGCCGGTGATGCCGGAAGTGACTCACTATTCGGTGGCAACGGCAATGACCGCATCGCCGGAGACTGGTACGGCACGAACGACACGCTGCACACCGGTGGAAGCGATTACATCGACGGCGGCCCAGGACAGGACATCATCAACGGTGAGGCGGGTGCCGACGTTCTGATCGGCGGTGACGGTAGCGATCACCTCTACGGGTTCATCGATACAGTTTTCGTGGGCGCGCCAAACGAGGACCCGTCCTCCGATGAAGGTGACTATCTGTCGGGTGGCAGGGGCATCGATGTTCTGGTCGGCCACGGCAACGACGACACGCTGATCGGCGGCGATGATGATGACAACATCTTCGGCGATTCCGACGACACGCCCGTTCCACTGCAGGGCGACGATTACCTCGACGGCGGCGCCGGTAACGATCGGCTGCGTGGCTACGGCGGGAACGACGAGATCATCGGCGGAGCGGGCAACGACATCGTGCAAGCCGACGCAGGCGACGATGTCATCGATGGCGGCGAGCACAACGATCTTCTGTACGGTCAGGCGGGCAACGACGACATCGTTGGTGGTCGCGGCGTTGACTCAATCCTCGGAGGAGATGGCAACGACCGCATCGCCGACGAAATGGGCGGAATAGACGCACATGGGACACCCTCAGACAACTTCATCTGGGGCGAAGCCGGCGACGATGTGCTGATTGGTAAAGGCTACGTGGACGGCGGCGATGGCAACGACGAGATCACCGGCACAGGCTGGCTGCTGGGACAAGCAGGCGATGACGAGATCACGGGCGGCGTGGATGCCGATCGAATTGCCGGCGGGGAAGGTGCGGACACCGCCCGCGGCGGAGCGAATGCCGACGTGCTCTGGGGACAAGCGCAGGGCGACGTTCTGCATGGCGACGAGGGAAACGACCAGATCGTCGGGGGTGTGGGTGACGACGATCTGCACGGCGACGAGGGCGATGACCAACTGTGGGGCGAAGACGGCGTCGACACGCTGAACGGAGGCGTCGGGCGCGATCTGCTGATGGGCGGCGCCGGAAACGACATCTATCTGATCGACGGCGCATCCGGCGAAGACTTCATTGTCGACGACGAGGGTCAGAACACGATTCGTTTTGCGGAAGACGTCACCGCCGACCAGCTTCGCTATCGGCGAGGCGTCGATGCCTCGGGCGATGATCAATATCTGGTTATCGAAGGCGCGGCGACGTTCTCACGCGTCGTCATCAAGAACGGAATGAACGGCGCCATTGCGCGCCACGAGTTCGCTGATGGAAGCTTCCTCACACATGCACAGGTGGTGAGCCTGCTGGCCACGCAAGCCGCTCCGAACAACAAGCCACTCGGCCCGACGCGTCCGCTAACCGTCTACGGCAGCACGTTGGGCGAATCGCTGGTTGGACTGTCCGGCAACGACACGGTTCATGCCGGACAAGGCAACGACGTTGTCTCCGGCGGCGCAGGAAACGACACACTGACCGGTTTCGAAGGCGCCGACCGGCTCGATGGCGGAATCGGCAACGATGTGTTGATCGGAGGCGCGGGTAACGATAGTTACATCTTCGGCCGCACGCATGGGCGGGATACGATCGTCGAGCAGTTCGATAGCGCGTCCGGTGTCACCGAGCATGACATGCTGGAACTCGCAAGCGGTGTCCTTCCGGCCGACGTCACCCTCCATCAGCACGGCAACGATCTGATTGTCGGGGTTCGTCAGACCGAGGCGCAATTGCGTGTGCAGGGCTACTTTGTCACGCAAACAACCGTCACCGGTCCCGGCAGCGGACAAACGTCGACGATTCCGTCGGACCGCCGCATCGAGGAAATCCGCTTCGCCGACGGTACGGTCTGGAACGCGCAAGCGATTGCTTCTCGCATCCAATCCGGCACGCCGAACAGCATGACCGGAACGGCGGCAAACGACACGCACACCGTCGACCACGTTGACGACACCGTCACCGAAGCCGCGAACGGTGGTAACGACCTGATCCGCTCATCGATCTCGTACGCATTGCGTCCGAACGTGGAAAGCTTGACGCTGACCGGATTCCTGGACACGAACGCGTGGTCGACTCCGTCCAACGCGGTGAGCTATCTCAGCGGTAACGCGGCCAACAACGTATTCAACGGTCCGGGCACCTGGTACGTCGCGGGTGGTGGAACGGCGAACACAAGCACCGGCGGCGGCATCATGGGCTACGCCGTCATGTCGGGCGGTGCCGGCGATGACACATATCATCTGGACGAGGCCACCGGTGGACAGGTCATCGAAGTTGCCGGTGAAGGCCGCGACACGATCGTTTTGCACGGCTCAGGCTGGGCCACCTATCAACTGCCTGATCACGTCGAAGCGCTTACCAGCGTCGACGGCGTCGTCACCGTGCTGACGTTTACGCGAGGTCGCTTCGGCAACGCGCTCGATAACTACATCGAGGGCGCAAAGGTCGGGCCGTTCAGTGGCCTACCGGCCAACATCATCGACGGCGGAGTCGGTTCCGACACGATGGTCGGCTTCCAGGGCGACGACGTCTTCATCGTCGACAACCCCGGCGACATCGTCATCGAGAACGGCGTCTTGGGGGATGGATCGCAACGCTCAACCGCTGACGAAGTGCGCGCTAGCGTCGCATACGAGCTACCCGATAACGTCGATATCCTCACGCTCACCGGTTCGTTGGCGATCAACGGGTGGGGCAACGACCTCGCCAACGTGTTGGATGGGTCGCAGAACGTCGCAATCAATCATCTTCATGGCGGTCTCGGCAACGACTACTACAAGGTCAACGCCAACGACGTCGTGATCGAGCGGCCCGCGGAAGGGATCGACACGATCGAGTGGATCGGCACCGGCGAACGGACCTACACGCCTGCGGATCTGTTGCCGAACGTGGAGGCGCTGCAGATCGGACACGATGCCGGTGACGCCGATTACCAGGGCGACGCCCGCAACGATCGTGTGACCGGCAATGCCGGAAGCAACCATCTGTTCGGTGCCGAAGGCGACGACTGGTTGACCGGCGGCGATGGCGACGACTGGCTGGAAGGAGGCGCGGGTAACGACTTTCTCGTCCCCGGACAAGGCAACGACACTTTCGCTTTCTCGCGCGGGTTTGGGCAGGACGCGCTGCAAACGACGAACGTCGACCGGATCGTTTTCGACGCGACGATCACGTTCGACGATCTGGTCTTCACACCCGAAACGATCCGGATCGCCCACACCTCCGACGAGCTGAGCCTGACCTCGAAGGATGTCGAGATCCGCTTCGCCGACGGCACGTTCCTCACCGGTGCGGAAGTCTTCGCGCGCATGGACGCGAGCGACTCCACCGTGCCGTCCGCCGGCGGCGATACGCTGACCGGCACGTCGGGCAACGACACGCTGGACGCGCTGGCCGGCAATGACTTTCTCTATGGCCTCGCCGGCAACGACACGTTGATCGGTGGCACGCACGACGACGACATTCGCGCCGGCGACGGCAACGACGCGCTTCGAGGAGACGCCGGGCGCGACACGCTGTACGGCAACGCCGGCGACGACGATCTTCACGGCGGCGATGGGAACGACACGCTCGACGGTGGATCGGGCCGCGATCAGCTCGACGGCGGGTTGGGCGACGACACGGTGCGTGGAGGCTACGACGATGACGTGATCGCCGGCGGCGGCGGATCAGACTATCTCTACGGCGGCGCCGGGAACGACACGATCACGATGGGCGCGAGCACCGGCGGGGCTGCCGGCGAAGCGGGCGACGACACGTTGATCGGCGGAGCGAGCTACGAATCGCTTTCGGGCGGCGATGGCAATGACCGCATCGATGGTGGGGGCGACGGCGATTCCCTGTTTGGCGACGCCGGCATCGACACGTTCGTCCTCAAGGCTGGCGGGGGCTACGACTACATCGACGATGGCCTCTCCGGCGAGCTGACGATTGTCGACGTCGACGCCTCGTACACGCCTGCCGACATCACACTTTCGCGAACCTTCGACGGGATAGGCAGCACGTTGTTCGTAACCGCCGGCGCCGGCACCGACGTGTTCGAAATGCGCGGATTCGGTACGACATCCGCCCCCTTGGAGATCCGCTTCGCGGACGGCACCGTGTGGACGCAGGCGATGATCATGGACGTCGTCGCGCGCATCGATGGAACGATGGGCGATGATGTCATTTCCGGTACGCCGCTCGACGACCGAATCTACGGCCTCGATGGTGCAGACACGATCACGGGACTCGACGGGAACGATGTTCTCGACGGCGGAACCGGCGCCGATTATCTGGAAGGCGGACTCGGCGACGACCGCTACGTCATCGGTGATGTCGGCGACACTGTCGTCGAGCTCTATGGTGAGGGCACCGACGCGGTCGAAACGCCGTTTTCGACGACGCTTGCTGCCGACCTCGAGAACCTGACGTTGCTCGGCGGCGCCATCAATGCAATCGGCAATTCGCACGACAACATCCTCACGGGCAATGCCCTCGCCAACACGCTCGATGGAAAGTATGGAAACGACACGATGATCGGCGGTGCCGGCAACGACAGCTACTTCGTTGACTTCACCGGCGACGTCGTCGTCGAGAACGCCGCCGAGGGCGTCGATGCGGTTTCTAGCAACGTCACCTACACGCTTGCTGCCAATGTCGAGAACCTGACGCTCACTGGCTCCTCGGCGATTCATGGCAGCGGTAACGCGGCCGCCAACACGCTCCGCGGGAACGCGGCCGCGAACACGCTCAACGGTTTCGACGGAAACGACACGCTGGATGGTGCCGGAGGTGCGGACCAATTGATCGGCGGCAACGGCGACGATACGTACACCGTCGATCATGCGTCCGACGTCATCACCGAAGCTGCTGGCGAGGGTCTGGATCGTGTGAACGCGTCGGCGAGCCACACGCTATCGGGCGAAGTCGAGCACCTAACGCTGACGGGCACGGGCGCGATCAACGCGACCGGCAATGCGCTGGCGAACCAGCTGACCGGCAACAGCGGCGCCAACGTGCTCGACGGCAAGGCTGGCAACGACACGTTGCGCGGCAATGCGGGCAACGACACCTATGTGATCGATTCGCTTGCCGACACGCTGATCGAGAACGCGGGCGAAGGAACCGACACCGTGCAATCGGCGTTGGCCTTCACGCTCGCGGCCAATTTCGAGAACCTGACGCTCACCGGTACGGCCGCCACCAACGGCGCCGGCAACGTGCTCGCCAACACGATCGTCGGCAACACAGCCGCCAACGTATTGGACGGCGGTACGGGCAACGACACACTGCGCGGCGGCGCGGGCCACGACACTTACACCGTCGATGCCACCGGCGACGTTGTTACCGAGAACAGCGGCGAAGGCACCGACCACGTCAACGCCTCGGCGAGCTTCACGCTCGCGGCCAACGTCGAGAACCTTACGTTGACCGGCACCGGCGCGATCAACGGCACCGGCAACGCGCTCGCCAACACGCTGACCGGCAACGCGGCGAACAACACGCTGTCCGGGGGGACAGGCGCGGACACGATGATCGGCGGAGCAGGTAACGACACCTATGTCGTCGACGCAACCAGCGACATCGTCAGCGAAAGCGCCGGTGGAGGAACCGACAGCGTGCAGTCGTCGATCGCGTGGTCGCTTGCAGCGAACGTAGAGAACCTCACGCTTACCGGAACGGGGGCGATCAACGGCACGGGCAATGCACTAGCCAATGTTTTGACCGGCAACACCGGCAACAACGTTCTGGACGCAAGCACGGGCGCCGACACGATGGCCGGTGGCGCCGGCAACGACACCTACGTCGTCGACAACACCTCCGATAGCGTCACGGAAGCCGTGTCCGCCGGAACCGACGTTGTCCAATCGTCGATCACCTATACGCTCGCCGCCAACGTCGAGAACCTCACGCTTACAGGTGCCGCCTCGATCAACGGCACGGGTAACGCGCTCGCGAACACGCTGCAAGGAAACGCCGGCGCGAACACGCTCGACGGTGGTGCTGGCGCCGACACACAGCGCGGTGGGGCGGGTAACGACGTGCTGATCGTGGACAACTCGGCCGACGTCGTCGTCGAGAACGCGTCCGAGGGCGACGATACGGTGCAAAGCTCGGTTTCATGGACGCTCGGCGCGAACTTCGAGAACCTGACACTGGCCGGCGCCGCTGCCATCGACGCGACCGGCAACACGCTCGACAACTGGCTCCGCGGCAACGCGGCCGTCAACACGCTAACCGGGGGCGACGGACAGGATCTGTTGTTCGGCGCGGCCGGCAACGACTCGCTCGCCGGCGGCAACGGCCGCGACATTCTGCAAGGCGGTGATGGCGACGACACGTTGAGCGATACGGCCGGCAGCAATCTGCTGCACGGCGGCCTTGGTATCGACACGCTGACCGGCGCCGCTGGCAACGAGCTTTTCATCGGTGGAGCAGGCAACGACACGATCACCGCCGGCACGGGCGCCGATCTGATTGCCTTCAATCGCGGCGATGGGCAGGACGTCGTCAATGCGAGTGCAGCCGCTGACGACACGCTGTCGCTTGGCGGGGGCATCCGCTACGCCGACGTCGCGTTGCGCAAGAGCGGCAACGATCTCGTCGTCGACGTCGGCGCGAGCGAGCAGGTGACGTTCAAGGATTGGTATGCAGCGCCGGCGAATCCGCAGGTCGTGAATCTGCAGATGATCGTCGACGCCTCGACCGACTGGACCGCCGGCTCGACCGATGCGCTGCGCAACAAGCGGATCGCGCGGTTCGACTTCGCCGGACTCGTCGCGCAGTTCGATGCGGCGCGCACGGCCAATCCGGGACTCACGACGTGGGCCGTAGCGAGCGCGCTCGCGAGCGAACATCTCGGCGGCAGCGACACGGCGGCGTTGGGCGGCGACCTCGGCTACCAGTATGGAAGGGCGAGTGCGTTGACCGGAATCGGCTGGACGCCGGTGGACGGCGTCCTCGCCAACGCCGCGTTCGGCACGGGGTTGCAGACGTTGCAGGCGCCTGGCGTTCTGTTCAGCGGAACGAAGACACTCGCCTGACGCGCGTTACGGCTGCGGAGTGACGCGCGCAGGCGATTGCCAGCCCGGCACGCGGCGTTGCATCGCGTCGCGGATCGCCTTGTCGATCTTCGTCGCCACCGTATCGCCGGCAACCATCGACTTGACCGCCTCGGTGCGATAACTCGATGCGCCAACGGCAAAGCCCGGCGACGTCATGAACGCAATCGCGATATCGCTTCGGTTCGCGACGTTGCCGTTGTTGGTGACGCCGAAGAACGGAATGAATTCGCTGCCGCGCGTGACCAAACTCATGTAGTCGCCGATGAACAAACCTCTCGCGAACGCAGCGATCGACAAGTCGAACGGCCCGGCGACGCGGCTCTCCCGCCACGTCACGCCATCGCTCGACTGCGCAAGCCAGTAATCGGTTTCGAGCAGCGACGCGTCGGCCGTATTGCTGCGGAAGTCGTAGTAGGTGACGCCGATCGTGCCGTCGTCGCGGAACGCCACCGTTGGAATGAACGCCTGCACCAGCGGGTCACGGTTGACGCGAACCGCCGTGCTCCATGTGCGGCCGCCGTCGAGCGAGCGCGAGAACGCGATCGCGTCGCGCGCGCCGTTGGAAAAACGCGAGTCCTGCCAGACCAGCGCCAGCTGGCCGGTGCGGCTCACCGCGATCGACGCGATCAACGCGCCGTCGCGCACCGGCGTGCCGTTCTCGGGATCGGTCGTGCCGATCGACTGCTGCGCGTCGATCGTGATCGGGGCCGACCATGTCGCGCCCTTGTCGGTCGAGCGCATGATGGAAAGCGTCGACACGTTACGGTTATTGACGAAATCGATGCGCGTGAAGAAGTTCAACAGCGTGCCGTCGGTCGGCAGCACGATCGGAATGTTGTTGATCGTCTGTGCGCTCGTGCCCGGGTCGAAGATCGGACGCGCCGGCTCCCACGTCATCCCGCCATCCGTCGTTCGCGCGAAGTACGCTGGACCGCCGCCGCCGCGCGCAAGACGATCCCACGACGCGAACACGTACCGCGAGTCGGTCGGATCGGCCGCGATCGACTCCTTGTCGTTGAAGAAATCGGCGCCGGCGTCGCGGATCAACGTGATGATCGATGACCAGTTGCGGCCGCCGTCGCTCGAGCGACTCACGAGCATCGCGGAGGTCGAGCTCGACTGGAACGTGGAGCCACTCGTCCCCAGCGCGATCTGGTGCGCAACGCCGTTCGGCGAGAACGTCACCCACGGGTCGGTCGCGCGCTCGTAATCGCCGCCGTTGCTCGCGTGACCGCCGGCGCAGCGTGAGAACGGGACGATGCGCTTCTCCCATGTGCGCCCGCCGTCCAGCGAAAAGCCGGTCAGCGTTCCCTGCGCGGCGCCGTTCGACCAGCGGTCCTGCTGCCAGACACCGACCAGGTTGTTCGGGTCCATCGGGTTGAGCGCAACGTACGGCTCGACCTCCGCATGGAGGTAGAGCGTGCCATTGATCGCCGAGCAGTTCGCCGGATAAGGTGACGTATCGGAAACCTTCCTGGCGCTGTCGGTTCCCACGAACGGCGCGCACATCGCCACCGGATCCGGCCCGAAGCCCTCCGCGACATAGCCGCGCGCGACCATCTCGTCGCGCACCGATCGCTCGATCGTGTAGCGATGGTTCGAGTCGGCGCGGCGGTTCCACAGTCGATACACCGGCGTCGTGCCGCCGGCGCAGTTGCCGGTTACCAGATCCGGCAGCCCGATCGTGAACGCGTTGCGCGTCTCGAGCACGAAGCCGGCGTAGTTCGGATCGGAGCCGATTCGCCGCTCGACATCGTCGCATTCCGCTTGCGACGCGGAGAAGAAGTGTGAATCACCCTTCTGCGGCGGGATGTAGAACCGGCACACGGGTCCCGCGGAAGCGGGCGCCGCAACCGCGCTAGGCCACGCGGCGAACGTGCGACCGGTTCGCGACCATCCGGGCAACCGGCCGGAATCGAGCGCCTCGATGTCGGGCGCGAGCGGGCTCACGAAGTAATGATCGAGCGATGCGTTGTGGAATTCGACGACGGTTACCGGCCGTGCCGGCACGCTGGCGCTCCGACCGGCGAGGTTGGTCGCGAAGTTCGCCGCCACCGATCCTCCACGGTAGAAGGCATCAATGCCGTTGAGGGGCAGCGACGCGTAGTGGACCGAGTCGCCGCCGGCGAACGTCAGCGACGCACCATCGACGGGCAGAAAACGGTCGGGAAACACATAGTCGGGCGCGATCAAGCCGAGCGATTGGAACCCGACGCTCGCGACGAGGATGCGCGTGTTCGCCGTCGCCGTCGACGGAAGTTCGCGCGGGAACGTGAATGATCGCGTGCCATGTCGACCGCTGACGGTCAGCTGGCGTCCGCTGAACAGGTGTTGGCCGCTTTGGCCGGTGCTTTCCCGCAGCACGACGAACTGGACCGAGCCGTCCGCATTCGAGTACACCTGATCGATCACATACGTCGGCGATTGCGCGTGAACGACGTTTGCGAGCAGGACCAACGGCAGCAGCAACAACCGCAAGAACGTGTACACGCATTCATTCCGGATCGTGGGTTCGGCGAAGCGTACTCCGAAGGTCGGCGCGCTGCCATCGGAGCCGGCCGACAGTCCGCGTTCGGCATCCGTCGTCAATTTCGTCGACATGTTGCACGGCGTTCACACTGATCGCCGAGAGCACCCGGTTCCGTTTGCGCGTTCGCGACGCGCTCCGATACCATTCGTCCCTCGCTCATGAGTTGCATGGCGAACCCGAACCCGATGATGCGTTTCGCTCACCGCCTTCCCTTCGTCCGATCGACACTCGTCGACGGCGCGCGGGGCATGCGACGCGAGGCGACCTGCGGTTCGATGACGGGCTGGCTCGCTGCCGGCCTCGAGCGCTAGCGACTCATCCCGACCGGAAGCGATTCCGCCGGGGCGTATCGGCGGAAACGGACCGAAGGTCGCCCTTCCCGCCGAATGAGGTGCCGCGCGGCTCGCTTGAGCCGCGTTGGGTCGTGTTGCATCGACAGGTGCTGAAAGGAGGGCCGAACGAATGACGCAAGCCATGATCCACGCGGCGATCGCCGTTGTTGCGGACGACTGCGCCAACTCGTGCGGCGCGCTGCCTTTCGCATCGACGGCGATTGCGGGCATGCAGTCGAACATGCGGGTTTCCGGAAAGGAGGGGAACTGACCTTCAACGACTTCCCCCTCCTCCCGAAAGCCCGGATGCAGCAGCGCCGGGCTTTTTTGTTCGGCGCGCCCAATGAACGAACACAACCAAACGAGGCACCCGAAATGGGCGTACGACGAAGATTGGCGCCGCCGCGAGGACAGGAGTCCGCTCCGGTGCTACGGTCCGGGCGCGAGGGCGTGTGGTGGGAGCGAGGCGATGGACTCGAAGTGCGATTGGCTGCCGCGGAACGATCGGCCGGCGTCGAGCGCTCACGGTTGTCGGTGCTCGCACTCGTGCTCGCGTGCGTCGTGAGCGACCGTGTCCCGCGCTAGGGGAATAGCCGGACGGCGATCTTGCCTGCTGTCAGTGGCGCCGGGCCGCCCCAAGCCGCAGACTGCGCCCCTTCGGGGCAGCGAGCAGCGCGAGCGTGGGGTTGTTCATCGCGGCGCGCTTGACCGATATTGCGGGATCGCCGCCGGCGCTTCAATGGAAGCGGCCTTCACCAGTCACGGCTAACCCGGCGCGCATGCCGGGTGCCGTGGCGAAATTCCCCGCGTCGTTGTCGCCGAAGAGCGACGCCCGCCAGCCGGTGGTTCGAGATAAGCAAGCCTGATTGAACGGCTTTGCAACCCTGCTATAACATCGGGTTATGCAACCGCTGGTCCTGACCGTCGACATGGCTGGGCTGCCGCAGGCATGGGTGGAGCTCGAGGCCGCGATCACTTATCACGCGAAGCAACTCGTCGCGTGGTCGGTGGGCGCCGAGCTCAAGGAATTCCGCGGCGGCTGGCGTCGCGACGGCACGCGTTCGCGCATCGCGACCAAATCGATCATCGCCATCAAGGGAACCGGCGCGGGGCTGCATCTGCACGTTCCGGGATTGACAAACGCGATGCTGTTCATGCGTGATCGCCAGGTCTGCGCGTATTGCGGCGGTCGCTTCCTGCTGCGCGATCTTTCGCGCGACCACGTGAACCCGGTTTCGCGCGGCGGGCGCGACAGCTGGACCAACACCGTGACCGCGTGCCGCTCGTGCAACACGCGCAAGGGCAGCCGCACGCCCGAGGCCGCCGGCATGCCGCTCATCTACGTCCCGTACGTGCCGAACCGGCACGAGCACTTCATCCTGCGCAATCGCCGGATCCTCGCCGACCAGATGGAGTATCTGCTCGTCGGCGTTCCGCGTTCGAGCCGGTTGCGTCTGGCCACCGGCAGCGCCTGATCCGACGTCAGCCGCGCGCCGCGATTCGCGCGAGGATCCGATCATGACGACGCACGTGATCGACCATCCGCTCGTGCAGCACAAGCTCGCGCTGATGCGGCGGAGCACGACCAGCACGGCGAACTTCCGCAAGCTGTTGAACGAGATCGGATCGCTGATGGCGTACGAAGTGACGCGCGACATGCCGACGCACGAAGTCGAGGTCGAGACGCCGCTCGAGGTCACCCGCGCACGCATGATCGACGGCAAGAAACTCGTGTTCGTCCCAATCCTGCGCGCCGGGACGGGACTGCTCGACGGCTTTCTCGCGGTCGTGCCGGTTGCTCGCGTCGGTCACGTCGGCATGTATCGCGATCCGGTTGCGTTGAAGCCGGTCGAGTACTACTTCAAGATGCCGGGCGGCATGCCGGAGCGCGATGCGATCGTGCTCGATCCGATGCTTGCGACCGGCCACTCGGCGACGCTGACCGTGTCGCGGTTGAAGCAGGAACAGCCGCGATCGATTCGCCTTGTCTGTCTCGTCGCGGCACCGGAGGGCATCGACGTGTTCACTGCGGCGCATCCCGACGTGCCGATCTTCACGGCGGCCGTCGATCGCAAGCTGAACGACCACGGCTACATCTTGCCGGGTCTGGGCGATGCAGGGGATCGCATCTTCGGAACGAAGTAGATCTCAGCTCGCGTCCCACAGCCGATCCGGCAGTCGCTTGCGAATCTCGTCGGGCTTGAGCTTCGTGACGTTCAGGCTGTGCTCGCCCGCGACGATCTTCTTGGCCTCGTTGTCCATCACGTTGCGCAAATGACCGAGGAATTCGGGCGCCGCGACCAGCACGAGCCGTGATACTTCGTTCTTCGATCTCGCGGCTTCCAGATGCTTCGCCAGGAAGCGCGCGAAGTTGATCGCTTCCTGCTCTTTCGGCTTGACCTTCGGCTCCATGCCGTGCCTCGCGTAGCCGACGCGATCCTTGGTCATGCCCGGCTGGTCGGTCTTCAGATCACGGTCGTGCGCGCGGCCCTCGGGATGCGCGAACGTGGCGATCTCGTCGAGGGCGCCGTTCGCCGAAGGGGCGTTGAAGATGCGCGCGCCGGCGCTGTCAGCGACGACGACCCAGGTAGCGGGCATGGTGGATGTTCCTTTGCAGAAGCTATTCCGCCTGCAGCGCCGACGGCCCGGTCACCGTGCTCTGGTTGTAGATGCAGGTCGACGGCGGATTGTCGATCGTCAGCACTTCGTCGCGCAGCAGGAACGGCGGCCGAACCAGCAGCGTTCCGGTCCATCGGCCGTTGGACACATTCGCCACGCACGAATACGTTCCATCGATCTTGAAGTAATTGCCGCTTGGCACGAGCGTCCCCGTCATCGTGCAGATCTTCCTGCCGACGGGCCTGAAGTCGTCGACCATGGTGATGGCGTTGCCCGCGATCGTATAGGTCGACGTGATCGGCTGGTTGAGCGTCACCCCGCCTGGGCAAACCGTCACCTCCAGCCGCATACGCCCGACATGTTGGCCCGACGTTGGCATCGTCTGCGCCCAACTCGTGCGCGTCAATGGCAACGTTCCCGACTTGCCGCTGACCGTCCACGCGAGAGAAGCGGCGTGCAGGTCGCTGAACGTCAGTGTGCCGTTGCCAACGACGGTTCGCACAACGCGCGATGGATCGAACGGGTTGCCGAGCGGCGGACCGGTCGCCCGCACGAAGTCGCCGGTAGCCACGTTGCCATCGAGCGTTGCCGCCATCGTTAGCCACATGTCCTTGCCGGATTCGTCGTAGATGAACCACGAAACGAGGCTGACGAGGGACGAGCGCATTGTTCTACGAGTACGTCGAGCAGCCCTCCGCAGGCATGTCACGCGTGACCGGCCGCGGGCTGCGGCAGCCGACGTCCCTGCCACCACCAGAGCGCCGCAACGAGCAGCGCAGCGGGGATGAGCACCCAGTAGACGGAAGGTCGATCCGGATTCGGCAGCCTGAGCTCGGTCACGCGGTAGCCCTGCTCGACGCCGAGCTTGCGCGCCGGAGAGCCGAACTTGACGCTGGCGACTTCCACGTCGCTGCCGAGTTGCGAAAGCGTGACGCCACCCGCGCGCAGCCGCTCGCGTCCGTTGGCGCCGTCGCCGACCGGAAAAGCGACCGTCTTCGTCACCGGGTCACCCGAGAGGTTCTCGCCCTTGATGCCGACGATCAGCCACTCGTCTTTCGCGAGCTTCTCGGCGGCGGCGTAGATGCCGCCTGGCGGTGCGCTCACGTACTTCGGCGCGAAGCGATCGACGACCCAGTCCGGGCGGAAGAACAGGAACGTCGCGACCAGCAGGATCGCGATCTCGAATACGTTGCAGCGCGTTCGAAACCACTTCATCGTCGCAGCCGCGAACAGCATCGCCGCGGTGATCGACGAAGCGCACACGAGCAGCAGCTCGGTCCACGAGCCGATGCCGATCAGCAGCAATTGCGGGTTGAACACGAACACGAACGGCAGCACGGCCGTGCGGAAGCTGTACCACGTGGCCTGCCATCCGGTCGCGTTCGGATCGGCGCCCGACAACGCCGACGCCGCGTACGACGCGAGGCCGACCGGCGGCGTGACATCCGCCATGATGCCGAAGTAGAACACGAACATATGCACGCCGATCAGCGGGATGACGAGTCCGCTGCGCGCGCCGAGCTCGACGATCACCGGCGCCATCAGCGTCGCAACGAGGATGTAGTTCGCCGTGGTCGGCACGCCGGCGCCGATCAGGAGGCAGATCACCGCGGTCAGCACGAGCATCAAGAGCACGTTGCCTGCCGAGATGAACTCGACGAAGTCGGTCATCATCAGGCCCATGCCGGTGAGCGTGATCGCACCGACGATCAAGCCGGCGCTGGCGCACGCAACCGCGATGCCGATCATGTTGCGCGCGCCGGCGACAAGACCGGCCCAAAGCTCGGCAAATCCGTGGCGCAGCGCCGCGACGGCCCCGCGCGATCGCCGGAAAAGCGACAAGAGCGCCGGTTGCACGACGACGATCACCATCGCGGCGACCGTGCCGTAGAACGCCGACGTGCCCGGCGACCATTGCTCGACCATCAGGCACCACAGCAGCACGACGATCGGGATGAGGAACTGCAGGCCGCTGCGCACCGCCGGCCAGGTGTCCGGGAGGCGCACGATCGGCGCGTTCGGATCATCCATCGGCGGATCGGGATAGCGCGACGAGTAGGCGAGCAGCCCGATGTAGGCGCCGAGCGTGACGATCGTGATGGCCCAAGGGGACGCTGCTCCGAAGATCGCCTGCACCGCGGTAATCGCGTAGTAGACGAGCGCGATCGCGGCAAGCGTCCCGGAGAGCCCGAGCGCCCAGCCGAGCGCACGTTGCTGCAACGGCTTGTGCACGCGAGCGATCGGCTGGATGTCGAGCTTCACCGCCTCGAGATGCACGATGTAGAACAGCGCGATGTACGAGATCAGCGCGGGCAGCGCGGCATGCCGGATGATCTCGTTGTAGGGAATGCCGACGTACTCGACCATCAGGAACGCCGCCGCGCCCATCACCGGCGGCGTGATCTGGCCGTTGATCGACGAAGCGGCTTCGATGGCGCCCGCCTTCACCGCGGGATATCCGGTGCGTTTCATCAGCGGGATCGTGAAGATCCCGCCCGAGACGACGTTCGACACCGACGAGCCCGACACGAGGCTGTTCATCGCGGACGAAACCACTGCGACTTTCGCCGGGCCGCCGCGCAGGTGACCGAGCAGCGCAAGAGAAACCTGCAGCATGTAATTGCCTGCGCCGGCCCGATCGAGCAGCGTGCCGAACAGAACGAACAGGAACACGAACTGCACCGAGACACCGAGCGCGACGCCGTACACGCCCTCGGTCGTCAGCCACATGTGCGAAACGAACCGTTGCAGCGACACGCCTTTGTGCTGCAGCGCTTCGGGCATGTACGACCCGGCGAAAGCAAACGCGATGAAGAGCCCGGTCGTGACGACCATGCCGAGCCCCATCGAACGCCGCGTCGCTTCGAGCATGATGATGACGCCGAGCGCACCGGCGACGATGTCTATCGTCGTCGGCTGCCCTTGCCGCGTCGCGAGCTCGTTGTAGAACCAGAACAGGTAGCCCGCGCAGAACGCGCCGACGATCGCGAGCAGCCAGTCGGTTACCGGGATGTGCTTGCGCGGCGAGCGCTTGAACGCGGGATACGCGCAGAACGCGAGGAACACCGCGAACGCGAGATGGATCGCGCGCGCTTCGGTGTCGTTGAACACGCCGCGCCCGACGACGAACGCGAGCGGCGACGCGTACCACAGCTGGAACAGCGACCAAACGCCCGCGACGAGTGCGAGAAACGGACCGACGAGCCCGACCGGCTCGCGTCCCCCGAGATCGGCGTCCTTGACGAGCTGCTCTAGCTCAGCCGGAGGCGGGGGCGCCGGATCGGCGGGCATGAGCGGGCGCCGATCCGTTGTTGCGTGCTACTTCACCCAACCCTTCTCGCGGTAGTAACGGAGCGCACCCTCGTGCAGCGGCGCCGATAGCCCGTCCTTCACCATGTTCTGCGGCGTCAGGTTCGCAAGCGCCGGATGCAGCTTCTTTAACTCGTCGAAGTTGTCGAACACCGCCTTGACGACCTGGTAGACGGTTTCCGGCGGCGTCTTCGCCGACGCGACCATGGTTGCGAGCACGCCGTATGTCGTTGCTCCCTCGGCATTGTTCGGATACAGGCCGCCCGGAATCGTCGCCTTCGCGTAGTACGGCTTATCGGCGACGAGCTTGTCGACCGCCGGACCCGTGATCGAAACGAGCTTCGCGCCGCAGGTCGTCGTCGGGTCCTGGATGTTCGCGGAAGGATGGCCGACGCCGTAGAAAAATCCGTCGATTTTCCCGTCGCAGAGCGCAGGTCCGTGCTCGTCGGCTTTAAGCTCCGACGCCAACGCGAAATCGCCCATCTTCCAGTTCATCGCCGTCAACAGCTCTTCCATCGACGCGCGCGTTCCGGAACCGGGGTTGCCGACGTTGAAGCGCTTGCCCTTGAAGTCGTTGAACGACTTGATGTTCGCTTCCTTGCGGGCGAGCACGGTGAACGGCTCCGGATGTACCGAGAACACGGCGCGAAGGTCGCCATAGGCGCCGTCCTTCTGGAACGCGCCAAGTCCTTTCGACGCGTTGAACTGGACGTCGGATTGTGCGAACCCCATGTCGAGCTCGCCGGCTTTGATCGTGTTCACGTTGAACACCGAGCCGCCGGTCGACTCGACCGAGCAGCGGATGTTGTGCTTCGCCCGATCCTTGTTGACCAGCCGGCAGATCGCGCCGCCGGCGGCGTAGTAAACGCCGGTCACGCCGCCGGTCCCGATCGTGATGAACCGCTGTTGCGCGGCGACCGGCGTGCTGAAGGTGATGAAGCTCGAAACGGCGGCGGCGGCAACCGCGGCCACCAGGCTGCTGCGTGCGTAGATCACGGCGTTCTCCTGAAGGGACGAGCGAGGTCGGAAGGGGACGGGCAGCATGGGCCAGAGCGCTGCCGCCGTCAACGGGCGGGTCCGATGCGCGTCGCGTCAACCGCCACGAAAGCGCCTGGGGCGTTGTCGGCCACGCCGGGCCGATAGTCCCAGCGCTCGACGCAGCAGCGATCGGCACTCGTGGGGTCGACGCGGATCACGTTCACCGAGTTTCCGGCCTGGTGGCGCACCCGATGCGACAACGCCGTACCGGCCTGGGCGATCCACACATCGCGGTGGAGATCGGCGTAGCGATCGCGCAGCGGTGCCACGAACGGCAAGTGGATGTGCCCGCCGAGGATCAGGTCGGCGCCGGCGCGCGCCCAGCTCGCGACTGCGTGCGCGGCGCCGTGCACAACGTTGACTTCGTCCTCGGTGCGGATCACGTGCACAGGCTGGTGCGTAACGACAACCTTGAGCTGCTGCGGCGTCGCGCGCTCGAGTGTGTCGGCAACGCGAGCAACCTGTTCGCGAGAAACCTCGCCATCCTTGTGCCGCCAGCGTCGCGTCGTCTTGACGCCGACGATGAAGAGCACGGGCGACTCGTACAGAAACTCCAGCGTGCCGCCGAACTGCCGCGTGAAGTTGCCGTAGGGATCGAAGGCGCGCGCGAACACGTTGAACAACGGAATGTCGTGGTTGCCCGGGAGCGTCAGCGTCGGCGCGAGCAGCCGATCGACGAAGCGTCGGGCCGCGACGAACTGCTTGCGCCGCGCGCGTTGCGTGATGTCACCGGAGAACACGACGATCTCCGGACGCAGCGCGTTCTCGAAGGCAACGAGCGCCTCGACAACCGGTGCGATCTCGGTGCCGAAGTGTGTATCCGAGATATGGAGCAGTACGCTCAACGCGCGTTGTCGTGCTCGTTGCGCTCGCGCGGAACAAGCAGCATCAGCGGCGTGGGCGAAACGCGAAAGACGAGCGGCGGGCGCATGCGCATGATCTCCCCGTCGGTGGCGATCTTGATGCGGTGCCGCCCGTACGGCAGCCACGGCCGGACCGTCATGCGCGTGAACGAGAAGCTGTGAACGTTACGCGAATCACCGAGCTTGCCGAGCGCACCACGAAGCGCAACGCCGATCATGCCGAGCGGCCCCACCGGCTTCAGCACCAGGGCCGCGAGCTCGCCGCGCTGCGGCGCGTCGGCTTGCATCAGTCCGATCTTTTCGAGCTGCAACGCGTTGTTGCCGACGAAGAGCGTCGTCGTGCGCAACGTACCGGCGCTCGACGTGTTCCGATCGTGATGCTCGAGCTCGATCGTGTACTGGCGGTGTTCTCCGAGCAGCGTCTTCACGCCCGACCAGAGTGCCACGAGTCGGCTGCGCCCGAGTCGCTGCTTGTCCTCCTCGCGCCGCTCGAGCAACTCCGGATAAAGCCCCATGCTGGCATTGACGTTGAACACGTGATCATTGACCAGGCCGATCTGCGTCGGGCGGATCACCGCATCGACGAGTGAACGCGTCGCGGCCTCGGTCGTTTCCGGCACGCCGTGCGTGCGGCCGAAGAAGTTGAACGTGCCTTGCGGGATAACGCCGAAAGGACGCTCGGTGGGCAGCACCGCCTGCGCAACCGCGTTGATCGTGCCGTCGCCCCCGGCAGCGACGACAGCGCCCGCGCGCTGTTGCGCCAGTGCGGCAACCCTTTCGGCGGTCGCCTGCAGCATCGACGCGTCGGTGACGACGAACAATTCATGTTGCCGACTCGCCGCGGACAGCACGTCCCGGATCGCGCGCCCCGCGGCGTCCGCATCGCTGCTGCCGGACGCCGCATTCAGGACGATGAAGAGCGGCCCGATCGATTCCCGCTGGTCGGCCCCAGTTTCGTGTTGCGAATCGGCGGTGTGCCGTTGCTGCATGTGCATAGGATAACGACGTAGCCCGTATCGCGAGTTCGATTCGACTCGCGGCGACGTAGTTTGTTCGTGCGGGTCCCTGAAGTCTGCCGGATTCCGGGGTGCTATCGTTGGGAGCGCAACCCTCCCCAACTTCAAAGGTTCCGTTCATGCTGCCGTTCAGTTTGCATATAGCTCGCGCCTCGCTTCTCGTTCTCGTTGCGACGACGGCCGTCGCCCTTGCCCAAACCGCGCCTCAACCGGCACAGAAAGCCGCGACCAAGCCGGCCGCCGCCGCGCCTGCCAAGGAGTTGCGTGCGCCGGATGTCGTTTTCGTGCCGACGCCCGAGGATGTCGTCGACGCGATGCTGAAGGTCGCCAAAGTCGGCAAGGGCGACGTGCTTTACGACCTCGGCTCCGGCGACGGGCGCATCCCGATCACGGCAGCGCAAAAGTACAACATCGCGAAGGGCGTCGGCATCGACATCAACCCCGAGCGGGTGAAGGAAGCGAACGAGAACCTGGCGAAGACGAACATCGGCAACCGCGTGAAGTTCATCAATGCCGATCTGTTCGAGTCCGACTTCAGGGATGCAACGGTTGTCACCCTTTACCTGTTGCCGGAGCTGAACCTCAAGCTTCTGCCGAAGCTCCTGAAGGAGACGAAGCCTGGCACGCGTGTCGTCTCCCACGCGTTCGACATGGGCTCGTGGAAACCGGAGCAGAAGCTCGACATCGGCGGGCGCAGCGTGTACTTCTGGCGCATTCCGAAGCCGGGAACCGCCGAGTACGAGGCTGCGACCAAGGCATCGGCCGGCAGAACCTGAACGCGACGGTACCGAAGCGAGCGACGCGTCACGCGCGCCGTTCCTCGCCCGGGCGGAACGGCGTCGTCTGTCGGCCCGCGGATCGCAAGCCAGAGCCATCGCGGGGACACATGCCCGACGCCACGCTTGCCGGGGTATTCCCCGTTTTACCCACGCCGTTCGACGACTCGAGCGCGGTCGACGAGGCTTCGCTACGCAAGCTCATCGACTACCTGCTGCGCTGCCGTGTCGACGGGATGACATTCCCCGGTGTCGCCAGTGAATTCAGCGAGCTCAGCATCGGAGAACGCAAGGCGTTGACCACCGTTGTCCTTCGCGAAGTGGATGGGCGTGTGCCGGTCATTGCCGGCGTGTCAAGCGCTCAGGCGAGCACCACGATCGAGCTCGCGGAACACGCGATGACCGAGCGGGCAAGTGCGCTGATGATCGCGGTGCCGCCCGATCGCCTCACGACTCGCGCACAAATCGAGTACTTCGCCGAAATCGCGCAAGCCGTGCAGGGCGCGCCGATCATGCTGCAGAACGTTCCGCCGCCGGTGGGCGCCGGTCTCGCGCCCGCAGCGGTGCTCGACGTGCTGCGAGAAGTACGCGCGATCCGCTACGTCAAGGAGGAAACGTTGCCGAGCGGGCAACGCTTGAGCGAGCTGCGTGCCAAGGGTCCGGCGAATCTTGCAGCAGTTTTCGGTGGGGCCGGCGGACGCTACATCACCGACGAGCTGCGCCGTGGCGCGGCGGGAACGATGCCCGCGGTCGAACTGGCGGAGGTGCATGTCGCGTTGCTTCATGCGCACCGTGCGGGCGATGCTGAACGCGTGCGCGAGCTCTTCACGCGCATGCTTCCAATTCTCAACGTGCAAGCGGTGTTCCGCTGGTCGCTGACCAAGTATGTTCTGAAGCGCCGCAACCTGATCGCCTGCGACCTGCAGCGTGCGGTCGGGCCGCGCCTCGATCGCCTCGATCAAGCCGACGTCGATGCGTTCCTTGCCGACATCGCCGGTCTGCTGCTGCCGGAATTTCCGCTGCAATGACCCCGCGAATCGCGCAGGTCGAAGTCTTCGTTGTCACGTTCCCGCGCGACACGCCGTATCTCGGGCCGCTCGGTCCGAGCGAGAAGATCAATCCGCGCGGTTATTTCGTGCGCCAGGGCAATCGCACGATCTATCCCGCCGTCGACCGTTCGATCGTCGTCAAGCTCACTGCCGAGGACGGCACCGTCGGTTGGGGCGAGACGTATGGACTCGTCGCGCCCGATGCGGTGACGGCCATCCTCGATGACGTCATCGGCCCCGTCATCGTCGGCCGCGATCCGCGTGACCCGGTCGTGATCAACGAGGATCTCTACGACCTGATGCGCGTGCGCGGTTGTCTCGGCGGGTTCTGGGTCGATGCGATCGCCGGCGTGGACATCGCGACCTGGGATCTCTTCGGCAAGCTCGTCGAACAGCCGGTCGTCAAGCTGCTCGGCGGGCAGCGGCACGAGCGCATCCCCGCTTATGTCTCGGGACTTCCGCGGGCGACGCTTGCCGAGCGCGTGGAGCTTGCGCGCGACTTCGCCGCGCGCGGTTTCGACGCGTTCAAGTATGCCGCTGCAGTCTCGTCCGAGGGCATCGTCGAAGAGATGGCGGCGCTGCGGGAGGCGCTGGGAAAGCAAGCGCGACTGATGGTCGACCTGCACTGGAAGTTCGGCGCAGCCGAGGCGATCGAGCTGATCGACCGACTCGCGCCCTATCACCCGTATTTCGTCGAGGCGCCCTGTGCGCCCGAAGACCTCGAAGGCCAGGCGCGGGTCACGGCCGCGGTGCGTGTGCCGGTTGCGCTGGGCGAGGAGTGGCACACCGTGCACGAGGCGTTGCCGCGCTTCGAGCGCCGCGCGATGGCCATCGTCCAGCCCGAGATTGCCCGCTGCGGATTGAGCCAGTTCATGCAGATTGCGCGCATGGCGCACGCCTTCCACATGAAAGTCATCCCACACGCGACGATCGGCGCGGGCATCTTCCAGTCCGCGAGCCTGCACGCGACGGCGGCGTTGCCTAACGCGCCGATGCACGAGTATCAGCATTCGGTTTTCGATCGCAACCTGGCGTTCATCGACACGACGATGCGGTGCGAAGCGGGCGCATTCACGCTGCCCGAAGGCCCGGGACTCGGTGTCGAGCCTTCCGACGCGTTCTGGGCGCACGCGCGCAAGTCGCAAACGCCGCAATGACCGGCACCCTGAATCAGCGCAACTTCGTCAACGAAAGGAACAAACGATGATTTGGCTTCGGACCGCCCTGCTATGCGCCACGGCCGCTTTCGCCACGCTCGCGATGGCGCAGGCCGCCGACTATCCGAACAAACCAGTCAGGCTGATCGTGCCGGTCCCGCCGGGCGGCGCGGCCGACGTGATGGCGCGCATGATCGCGGACCATCTGCAGGCGAAGTGGGGCCAGCCGTTCGTCGTCGAGAACAAGCCCGGCGCGGGTTCGAGCCTAGGCATGGATGCGGTCGCGAAGGCGGCGCCTGACGGCTATACGATCGGCCTCGGCAACATCGCGGCCAATGCGATCAATCCCGCTGTCCGTCCCGGCACGTTCTCCTATCAGCCGGTCAAGGACTTCGCTGCAGTATCGCTCGTCGGCGTGACGCCGCTGGTGCTCGTCGTGAACGCCGAGAAGGTGCCGGCCAAGACGCTTCCCGAATTCATTGCCTACCTCAAGGCGAATCCCGGCAAAGTGCCGTACGGCTCGTCCGGCACCGGTTCGTCGCTGCACGTGGGCATGGAACTGTTCCTGCTGCGAACCGGCACGAGCGCGATCCACGTCCCCTACAAGGGCTCGGCGCCGATGATGAACGATCTGCTCGGCGGCCAGGTCGTCGCGTCGTTGGACGCGGCGACCACGTCGTGGCCGAACGTGCAAAGCGGAAAGCTTCGCGCGCTCGGGGTCTCGACGGCGCAGCGTGCTTTCTTCGCGCCCGAGCTGGCGCCGATCGCCGATGTGGTGCCGGGCTTCGACGTCAAGCCCTGGCACGGCGTGATGGCGCCGGCCGCAACGCCGCCGGCGATCGTCAACAAGCTATCGGAGGAGATTCAGGCGTTCGTCCGCACGCCGGCGACGCAGGCGAAGTTGCGCGATCGCGGCGTCGTGCCGGTCGGCTCGACCGCCAGGGAATTTGCCCAATTGATGAACGATGACTTCGAGCTGTACCAGAAGGTCGTCAAGGACGCCGGCATCAAGCCTGACTGAACGCGCGGAACTGCGGAACGTAAGCGCTGACTTGACTGGTGCGTCGTTGCTCAACGCTGCAACGGATACCACCATCCATCGGTGCCGCGCACGTAGTACCGCCCGGTCAGGTCGATGTAGTAGGTGTTGTTCTGGTACACCTGCGTCGTATTGGGCTGCCAGGTGTGCGGAAGCACCATCTGCATGCCGTTGGGCGCAGTGAACGTACTTTGCCCCATCAGTCCGCGACCGGTTTCCTGCTGGTTGCGAAAGTACGCGTCGCGTTGTTGCTGTTGCGCCTGCCCTCGCTCCGCCTCGGCTTGTCGTAGACGCTGCGCCGCCGCCATCTCGTTGTTGGCGATGTTGCGTTCGTTGGCGCGTGCATGCGCGGTTCCGTCGGCCGAGAAGCCGCGCGTGTAGATCCAGTTGTAGGTGTACGTCGGAAAGTCCATCACCGGCTGCCCGCTCATCCGCATCCGCTGCACATACTCGGCATACGACGCGCGCACCTGCGGGTCGTTCATGCGCTGCTGCACGGCGACATTCACCTGCTGCTGCGCCTGATTGATGATTGCGTCCAGGTTAGCCATGCCCTGCTGAACTGCGGCGCCGTAGTTCTGCGCCGGACTCGTGGACGCCAACGTCGACGCCGTGACGAAAGTCAGCGCGCGGGCAACGGCTCGAAGGCTTATGCTGGTGGGCGCGGGAGTCATTGCATGCCTCCTGTTTCTTTGGATCGATAGCAAGCGTACTCCCATCGAAGCCCGGGATGAAACGACCCCCACGCCTCGCCCCGCTTGCTGCGCCCGAGGGGAGCGCAATCAGTGCTTGGGACGGCCCTGCGCACTGACACGAAAGGAGCTGCGTGACCGACGCATCGATCGCCCACGAGAAAGCCGCAAGCGAGCGCAAGGCCGAGCTCGATCAGATACGCGAGGCGGCGCGGAAGCTCGCCGACCGGTTTCCGCAGTCGTACTGGCGCGCCTGCGACAAGGAGGCGAAGTATCCGTGGGACTTCGTGCATGCGTTCGCCGAGGCGGGATGGCTGGGCATCCTGGTGCCCGAAGCGTACGGCGGCATGGGCCTCGGCGTCACCGAGGCGTCGATCATGCTCCACGAGATCGGCGCCTCGGGCGCCGGCATGAGCGGCGCATCGGCGATCCACTTCTACGTTTTTCCGCCCCAGCCGGTGCTACGGCATGGCTCCGAAGCGATGAAGCGCAGGTACATGCCGGCGCTCGCGCGCGGCGAGCTGTTGATGGCATTCGGCGTGACCGAGCCCACCGCCGGGGTCGACACGTCGCGCATCCGAACGAAGGCCGAGAGGAAGGGCGATCGCTGGATCGTCAATGGTCAGAAGGTCTGGACCACGAACGCGCAGAACGCGAAGAAGATCCTGTTGCTCGCCCGAACGTCGCCGCGCGACGAGAAGCGCCCGCTCGACGGCATGACGCTGTTCTTCGCCGACCTCGATCGCAAGCACTGCGACGTGCGCATCATCGACAAGCTCGGCCGCGCGGCCGTCGACTCGAACGAAGTGTTCATCGATAACCTTGAAGTGCCTGACGAAGACGTCATTGGGGAGGTCGGCCGGGGCTTCCACTATCTGCTCGATGGCCTGAATCCGGAGCGCATCGTCATCGGGATGGAAGCCACCGGCATCGGGCGCGCGGCCATCGACATGGCGGTGCGCTACGCCAACGAGCGCATCGTGTTCGACCGCCCGATCGGCAAGAACCAGGCGGTGGCGCATCCCCTCGCCGAGTGCTGGCTGCGGCTCGAGGCTGCGGAGACGATGGGCCTGAAAGCCGCGCAGCTCTACGACGCGCAGCGGCCGTGCGGCGCTGAAGCGAACGCAGCCAAGTTCCTGGGTGCCGAGGCCGGCTATCTCGCGTGCGACCAGGCGATGCAGACGCATGGCGGGTTCTCGTACTCGAAGGAGTACCACGTCGAGCGCTTGTGGCGCGAAGTGCGCCTGTTGCGGCTCGCGCCGGTTTCGCAGGAGATGGTGCTCAACTTCATCGCGAACAAGGTGCTGGGCCTGCCCAAGTCCTATTGAGCCTGCGCGCATCATGCTGAACGCATCGGACAAGTACGAAGACCTCCGCGACGCCGTGCGGCAACTGTGCCGCCAGTTTCCCGACGCATACTTCCGCGAAGTCGACGAAAAGCGCGCCTATCCGGAGAAGTTCGTCGATGCGCTGATGGAAGCCGGTTGGTTGGCCGCAATGATCCCCGAGGCGTACGGCGGCCCCGGACTCGGCCTCGCGGAGGCGAGCGTCATCATGGAAGAGATCAACCGCTCGGGCGGCAACTCAGGCGCCGTGCACGGCCAGATGTACAACATGGGCACGCTGCTGCATCACGGCAGCAAGGCGCAGAAAGAGCGTTACCTGCCACGCATCGCATCCGGCAAGCTGCGCATGCAATCGATGGCGGTGACCGAGCCGACCACCGGCACCGACACGACGAAGATCAAGACGACCGCCGTGAAAAAGGACGGCCGCTACGTCGTCAACGGTCAGAAAGTCTGGATCTCGCGCGTGCAGCACTCGGACCTGATGATCCTGCTTGCGCGCACGACGCCGTTGGCCGACGTGAAGAAGAAATCCGAGGGGATGTCGATCTTCATCGTCGATCTGCGCGAGGCGATCGGCAACGGCCTGACGATGCGGCCGATCCGCAACCTCGTCAACCACGAAACCCACGAGCTGTTTTTCGAGAACCTGGAGATTCCCGAGGAGAACCTGATCGGCGTCGAAGGGCAGGGCTTCAAGCACATCCTCGACGGCCTCAACCCCGAGCGCACGTTGATCGCCGCTGAATGCATCGGCGATGGTTACTGGTTCATCGAGCGGGCCGTGAAGTATGCGAGCGAGCGCGTCGTCTTTGATCGCCCGATCGGCAAGAACCAGGGCGTGCAATTTCCGATCGCCGAGTCGCTGATCGAGATCGAGGCGGCGAACCTGATGCGCTTCAAGGCGTGCGAGCTCTATGACGCGCACCAGCCGTGCGGCGCGCAGGCCAACATGGCGAAGTTGCTTGCCGCAAAGGCGTCATGGGAGGCGGCCAACGTGTGCATGCAGACGCACGGCGGCTTCGGCTTCGCGAACGAATACGACATCGAGCGGAAGTTCCGCGAGACGCGGCTCTACCAGGTCGCGCCGATCTCGACGAACATGATCTTCGCGTACGTCGCCGAGCATGTACTCGGGTTGCCGCGGAGCTTTTGAATGTAGGCGCGGGTCGGACTTGCGGGCCACGCGGCCGCATGCTTTCGGACGAGCGGTGGTGGAGACGAAGGGGATCGAACCCTCGACCTTCGCATTGCGAACGCGACGCTCTCCCAGCTGAGCTACGTCCCCACGACCGCGTAATTATACCGCTGCGGCCGGCAACTGCGGCGGGGCGCGTCGACCCCGATCGGCGGTGACTCTATGATTCGGTCGAATCTCGACGCGGATTCGTTACGCGAATCGTCACCGGCGCGCCCAACGCCGTCGCCGAAGCGGCGACGGTCGGACGTTTTGAGCAATCGCGCTCATGCTCCCCGCAGCGGTCTGGCTTGCGTTGGACGCGCGAATGAATGTGAATCGAGCGATGCTACACTCGACGGCGGAGGCTTGCACGATGGCCAAGGACGCAATCGCAACGAAGGATGCACCGGCCGCAATCGGACCGTATTCGCAGGCGATCCGCGCCGGCGATCTGATCTTCATGTCGGGGCAGATCGGGCTCGACCCGACGACCGGCATGCTGGTCGAGAGCCTGGAAGGGCAGACCCATCAAGTGCTCCTCAACATACGGGCGGTCGCGTCAGCCGCAGGCGCATCGCTCGACGACATCGTCAAGCTGACGTTGTTTGTCACCGACATGAACGATTTCGCGCGCGTCAACGAGATCATGCAGAGTTACTTCAAGCCGCCTTATCCGGCGCGCTCGACGGTGGAAGTCGCGGGCTTGCCGCGCGGAGCGAGGATCGAAGTCGAGGGCATCCTCGCATCAAGGTAGTGCGCTTTACTTGACGCGAGCCCCGACCGGAAACATCCGTCGGCTTTGCGCAACACCCGGGTCGCTGTTGCGGCGCGGGTCGACGCGTGTCGTTGACGCGTGCGCAAGGGTTCGATACGGTGGAACTCTCGCGGGCAACCGCGTGGCGCGTTCGGTCGGCCCCATGCCGCGATGCGGCGTGGCCTGCTGCCTTCCCCGTTGTCGGCTCCGCGCGAACGATGATCAACATCAACAAGGAGTATTCATGCGTTTTTCACGGACATGCTTGGCAGTCGTAGCGTTTTTGTCGTCTTCGATGGCTTCCGCGGACACGTGCACGGGAGCACCGGCGTTCACCGATGTCGCCGCCAGTGATTTTTTCTGCACCAATACCGAGTGGATGAAGAATCGCGGGGTCACCCTCGGGTGCGGGGGTACGAACTACTGCCCGGCCAATCTGGTTACGCGTGGCGAGATGGCCGCGTTCATGAATCGGCTGGGTACGGCACTGACGCCTGCGACGACGAACACCGAAGACGCGCCCGGGAGTGTGGACCTTGACGTCGAGTCGTTCCATTGCGTGAGCCCGGTCGTTGCAGCGGCAACATACCCGCGAACTGCGTTGCTGAACGCGCACTTCTCCGGGCTCACGTCGGCGCTCGCAGGATATGGCGTTCTGATTCGATTCAATACCGACGGAAACGCCACAACGTTTCCGACCCCGATCAACTCATTCTTCGAAGTGGGGGGGTCGCCGGGCGCGTCCTGGTCTCACGCGTCTACCACGGCGAGGCTCGATCTCGCGGCCGGAACGACCTATCGATTTGCGATCCGCATCATTCGGACAGGGGCGGGAACTGGTGATCTTACCGACTCGCGTTGCCACCTCGTGCAGATGCTGTTGAATCGCAATGCGACGT
>DATLNR010000122.1:0-4589 GCA_035536655.1 Casimicrobiaceae bacterium | reverse complement strand
GGCGAGCAGCCGCCGAGGGGCCCCTCGCGTTGACTGCGCCCCCGGGGGCAGCGAAGCCCACGGGAAATGAGGCGAGCGTGGGGGTGGTTCATCCTTCCGGCGAGATCTTCGCCTCCCGGATCACGAACTCCCACTTCTTGAGTTCTTCGCGGATCAGCGCGTCGAATTCGGCCGGCGAGTTGTACGCCGCTTCGGCGCCCTGAGCGAGCAGCTTGTCGCGCACGTCGGGCATCTGCAGCACCTTGACCATCGCGGCGTTCAATTTCGCCACCACGGGTGCGGGCGTCTTTGCGGGAACGAGCATGCCGTACCAGGAGTTGACGACGACGTCGGGCAATCCCTGCTCGGCGATCGTCGGCAGGTCGGGCGCTGCGATGCTGCGCTTGTCGCTGGTGACGCCGAGCGCCTTGAGCTTCCCCGACTTGACATGCTGGAATGCCGCAGGCATCGACACGAACAAGAGCTGCACCTGCCCGCCGATCGTGTCGGCCACCGCAGGTCCGCCGCCCTTGTAAGGCACGTGCGTCATCGTGGTGCCGGTCTTCAACTTGAACAATTCGCCGGCGACGTGCCCGGGCGAGCCGATGCCGACCGACGCAAAGTTGAATTTGCCCGGTTGCGCCTTCAGGAGCGCGATCAGCTCCTTGACGTTGTTCGCCGGGACCGATGGATGCGCAACGAGGATCTGCGGGATGTATGCGGCGAGGCTGATCGCCGTAAAGTCCTTCTCCACGTCGAACGGCAGCTTCGGATACAGCTTGGGATTGATCGTATGCGATGACAGCGTGAACAGTACTGTGTAACCGTCCGCCGGCGATTTCGCCGCGAGATCGGTCCCGAGGTTGCCGGCCGCGCCACCCTTGTTGTCGACGACGATCGACGCGTTGAGCGCCAGCCCGAGCTGCTCGTTGACGATGCGCGCGACGATGTCCGTGCCCCCCGCGGGGGGGTACGGCACGATCATGCGGATCGGCTTCGACGGGTAGTCCTGCGCATGCACGGGAACACCGGCCGCAACGACCACGGCGATGATCGCCGCGGCGCGATACAAGACGCTCACCCCGTTCATCGTTTCTCCTCGTAAATCAGCGCTCGCGCGGCGCTTCGGTGGACTTGTACTTGGCGAGATGGCGCGTCGGCATCGCCAGCGCATCGCGACGGAACGGGTCGCCCAGCTCACGCGTGACCATCATTTCGAGCACCGTCGTGCGCCCTTCCCGCTGCACCCGCGTAGCAGCGTCGAGCGCCGCGCCGACATCGGAGAGCTTGTCGACACGCACGCCTTCCGCGCCCATCGCCTGTGCGACTGCGGCCCACGACGGCTGCCGATCGAGATTCACGCCCACGAAGCGATTCGCGTAGAAGTCGACATGGTTCTTCTTCTCCGCGCCCCACTGCCCGTTGTTGAATATGACGGCCGTGACCGGAATCTCTTCACGCACGCACGTCTGCAACTCGCCGAAGCTCATGCCCCACGCGCCGTCGCCCACGTACGCGATCGCCGGACGATCGGGCGCCGCGACCTTCGCGCCGATGATCGTCGGGAACGCATAGCCGCAGTTGCCGAAGCTCATCGCCGCGAACATCGAGCGCGGCCGCTCGAAGCGCAGATACGAATTGGACACCGAGCAGATGTTGCCGATATCGGTCGACACCATCGCGTCACGCGGCATCGCGCGCTCGAGCTCACGCAGCATCTGACGCGGGTGCATCGCCGAGCTGCTCTTGATCTGATCGAGCGACCACGCGTCGCGCTCGTGCGACCAACCGTCGAGCTCGGCTTCCCAGGCGGACTTCTCCGACTGGATCTTCGCGCGGCGCGAATCCCGTTTCGATGCCGATGCAAGCGTTTGATCGCGTAACCGCGCGACGAGCGCACCAGCGGCCGCCTTCGCGTCACCGCAGATGCCCACGGCGATCGGTTTCACGAGCCCCAGCATCTTCGCATCGGCATCGACCTGGATCACCTTCGCCCGCGTCGGCCAGTAATCGAGGCCGTGCTGGGGCAGCGTTCCGAACGGACCGAGACGCGTGCCGAGCGCCAGCACGACATCGGCTTGCGACAGCAGCCTCATTGCCGCCTTGCTGCCTTGGTAGCCGAGCGGGCCGCACCACAACGGATGCCGCGACGGGAATGCGTCGTTGTGCAGGTACGACGTGGCGACGGGCGCTTGCAACAGCTCCGCGAGCGCAATCGCTTCGGCTTGACCCTCGGCCATGATGACGCCGCCGCCGGCGATGATCACCGGAGATTGCGCCGAGGCAAGCAGACGTGCCGCCTCGTCGAGACTGCGCTCACCCCCCGCCCCGCGATCGATCGCCACGCGCTGCGGAATCTCGCAATCGATGTCGCCGTAGAAGAAATCGCGCGGAATGTTCAATTGCGTCGGGCCCATGTCGAGCATGGCGCGATCGAACGCGCGACCGGTGAGCTCGGCCATCCGCGCCTTGTTGTTTACGTGCGCCTGGTACTTCGTGATCTTGGAAAAAATCGGCAGCTGCTCGGTCTCCTGGAATCCGCCGAGACCCAGCGTTCCGCTGCCGGTTTCCGGCGTAATCACGACGACCGGCGAATGCGCCCAGAACGCCGCGGCCGTCGACGTGACGAAGTTCGTGATGCCGGGTCCATTCTGCGCGATGCACACGCCATGTCGGCCGGACGCGCGCGCGTAGCCGTCCGCCATGTGCCCGCCGCCCTGCTCGTGCGCGACTGAAATGAAACGGATGCCGGCGAGCGGAAACAGATCGAGCGCATCCATGTACGCGGATCCGACGATGCCGAAGACGTCGGTCACCCCGCGCGAGACCAGCGTTTCGACGAAGGCTTCCGACGGCGTCATCCGCTGCTTGCCCGTCACGGGCAGCGGCAGTTCGACCGGCTTGTTCATGCGCAGCTCCTTGAAAGGCTTTGCCCGCAGTGTTCCATGGGCGACGCCGATTTTCAAGGACTGATCGAACTCGTCGCAGGTCTCGTGTGCGTCGCCGTCCCGCTGCTCGTGGGTCGTGGACGCACCGCCGCGTGGATCGCCGTGCATGCGCCGGTTGCGCGCATGTCGCTTCCGACAATCGGTCATTTGCGCGCGTTGCGTGTCGCGCGGATTCGATGGCTGCGGCGCTCGGGGCGAAGGATGCACAACGGTCCGTCAGCGCACCGCGTCCGCAATGATCATGTCGCTCGCCTTCTCGGCAATCATCACGACCGGCGCATTCGTGTTTCCCGAGACCAGCGTCGGCATGATCGAGCAGTCGACGACGCGCAAACCCCGCACGCCGTGCACGCGCAGTCGATCATCGACGACCGCCATCGCGTCGCGTCCCATCGCGCACGTCCCCGACGGATGGAAGATCGTCGCGCCATAAGCGCGACCGAATGCGAGCAGCTCGTCGTCGCTCTGCGCCCCGGGTCCCGGTCGCAATTCCTCGGCGACGTAGGGCGCGACAGCCGATGTCGCCGCGAGCGCGCGTGCAAATCGGACGCCGGCTGTCGCGCAACGCCGGTCCAGCGGCGTCGAAAGATAGAACGGCTGCATCGACGGCGCCGCCAACGGATCGGGCGAAGCGATGCGCACGTATCCGCGTGACGTCGGACGCAACTGGCACACGCTGAACGTGAAGCCGGGGAACGGATGCGGTTTCGCGCCGGCGAGATCCGCTGACAACGTAGCGAAGTGGAACTGCACGTCCGGCCGGTCCGACTCGGGCAGGACTCGCGTGAACAGTCCGCCCTGGTTGATGCCGATCGCGAGCGGGCCGGTCCGCAAGAACACCCATTGCAACCCGATGCGCAGCGACCGCCACAACGAGTTCAAGTCGTCGTTCGTCGTGATCGGCTTCGTGCAGCGGTAAAGAACTCGCAACTGCAGATGGTCCTGCAAGTTCTCGCCGACGCCCGGGAGATCGAGGACGACCGGAATCCCGAATTGCTGCAAGAGCATACCGGCACCCACGCCCGACAACTGCAATAATTGCGGGCTTTGCAGCGCACCCGCGGCCAGGATCACTTCGCGACGACCCGACGCCGACTGCACAGCGCCATCGCGGACGTAATCGACGCCGCTCGCGCGTTTGTCGGTGAATCGGATGCGTGTGACGCGTGCGCCGGTCCGGATGTCGAGATTCGCTCGGTTACGCACCGGCCGCAGATAGCCGGTGGCCGTGCTGCAACGGAATCCGTTGCGCGTGAACAGCTGGTAGTAGCCGACGCCTTCCTGCACCCCGGCGTTGAAATCATCGTTGCGCGGAACGCCGAGCGCCTGCGCACCCGCAATGATCGCCTCGATCAGCTCGTGCTTCGCTTCGATGTCCGAGCATGCCAGCGGACCGTCGGCGCCATGGCCTTCGCTCGCACCGCGCGAGTTCGCTTCACTACGAACGAAGTACGGCAGCACGTCGCGCCAGCCCCAATCGCGATTGCCGGCCGCCTGCCACGCGTCGTAATCGGCGGGTTGTCCGCGGACGTAGATGAGCCCATTGATCGACGAGCTGCCGCCGAGACAGCGACCGCGCGGCCAATAGATGCGCCGGTCGTCCATGCCGGGATCGGGGTCGGTGTAAAACTTCCAGTTGTAGACGTCGTGGAACATCGTCTT
>DATLNR010000121.1:0-5489 GCA_035536655.1 Casimicrobiaceae bacterium | reverse complement strand
GGGGACAATCGACCAGCATCCCAACTGGCGCCGAAAACTGCCGTTCGATGCCGAGACTGCGTTTCGCGGTCCGTCGTTTCGTGCGATGACGAAGCAGATCGCCGCGCTGCGCCCGGCGCGAGCAGACGCAAAACCGCCGTTCGAAAACGTCAAACGGGGCCCGCGCGGGCAACGCCGTCCGCCGACTAACGTTCCGCTTCCCCCCGGACGTCTTCCGCGCGCGACGTACCGCGTTCAGCTCAATCGCGACTTCGGCTTCCGCGACGCGACGGCGCTCGTGCCCTATCTCGCGACGCTCGGCATCAGCCACCTCTACTGCTCGCCGTACCTGCGCGCGCGACCGGGCAGCAAGCACGGCTACGACGTCGTCGACCACACGATGCTGAATCCCGAGATCGGCAGCCGCGAAGACTTCGACGCGATGGTCGCGGCGCTTCGCGCGCACGACATGAGCCATCTGTGCGATGTCGTGCCCAATCACATGGCGATCATGGGCCGCGACAACGCATGGTGGATGGACGTGCTGGAGAACGGCGCGGCGTCGCGCTACGCCGACTTCTTCGACATCGGGTGGTCATCGGCGGACCCCGAGCTTAGCAGCAAGGTGCTCGTGCCGTTGCTCGGCGATGCCTATGGCGCAGTGCTCGATCGCGGTGAACTGAAGCTCGCCTACGAGAACGACACCGGCGCGTTTGTCGTGCAGTACTTCGAGCATCGGTTGCCGATCGACATGCGCGAGGCGGCGCCGATCGTCGCGCTGGCGCTGCAGGCCGTCGAGGCGCCGTTGCCCGGGCACGCTTCGGCCGAGATCGAGAGTCTCGTGGACGCGTTGCGTCGGCTCCCCGCGCGTGACGATGCGTCGACCGACTCGCTTGTGGCGCGGCGTCGGGACGTGCCGCTGCACAAGGCACGACTGGCTGCGCTGGTGCAGACCAACGACGCTCTTCGCGCGGCGATCGACGCCATCGTCACACGCTACAACGGATCGGTCGGCACGCCGGGAAGCTTCGAAGCGTTGCACGCGCTGCTCGAAGCGCAGGCGTACCGGCTCGCCTACTGGCGCGTTGCCTCCGACGAGATCAACTATCGCCGCTTCTTCGACGTCAACGAGCTCGCGTCGCTCAGGATGGAGAACGAGGCCGCGTTCGACGCGACGCACGACTTCGTGCTCCGCTTGCTCGGCGAAGGGCACATCGGCGGACTGAGGATCGATCATCCCGACGGCCTGCTCGACCCCGCCGACTACTTCGCCCGCCTGCAGCGCGCTTACCGCGAGCGATCGACGAATCGCGACGCAGCGTCCGACGGCGTCTACGTCGCGATCGAAAAGATCGGTGCGCCGCACGAGCATCTGCCGGCGCAGTGGCCGGTGCACGGCGATACCGGCTACCGCTTCGCCAACACGATCAACGGCGTGCTGATCGATCCAACGGCCCGCTCGCGCATCGATCGTGCGTGGCGCGCATTCGTCGGCGACGAAGCGCGCGACTTCGAGCAGGCGGCGCACGACGGCAAGCGCGCGATGATGGAAGGCTCGCTCGCCGCAGGACTGAACGCGCTGGCCGGTGCGGCGCTGCGCGTCGCCCGCGTACAGCGCAATACCCGTGACCTCACGTTGTCGACGCTGCGCGATGCGCTCGCCGAAGTCGTCGCCTGGTTCCCGGTCTATCGTACCTACGTCACCGCGTCCGGCGCGTCAGCCCAGGATCGTCGCTATATCGAATGGGCCGTCACGCGCGCGCGCAATGCGAGCCGCGTCGCCGACCCGTCGGTCTTCGACTTCGTGCATTCGCTGTTGCTCGCCGCGCCGCCGGCCGACGCCACGCAGACGCTGACCCGAAGCTACGTCGATTTCGCGATGCGATTCCAGCAGTACACCGCGCCGGTGACCGCGAAAGGCGTCGAGGACACGAGCTTCTACACGCATACGCGTTTCGTGTCGCTCAATGACGTCGGCGGCGACCCGGGGCAGTTCGGGCTGACGCGGCGCGCCTTTCATCGCATCACCACCGACCGTGCGAGCGCGTGGCCACACACGATGCTCGCGACGTCGACGCATGACAACAAGCGCTCGGAGGACGTGCGAGCGCGGCTCGACGTCATCTCCGAGCGGCCCGCCGCCTGGCGGCTGACGGTTCGCCGCTGGAGCCGGCAGAACCGCTCGCGAAAAACGGCGATCGACGGCGACACGGCGCCATCGCGCAGCGACGAGTACCTGCTCTATCAGACGATCGTCGGCAGTTTTCCGCCCGGCGACATCGACGAGGATTCGCTTGCCGCGTACCGCGAGCGCGTAACGGCGTACATGATAAAGGCGGCGCGCGAAGCGAAGGCACGTACGAGCTGGCTGCGCGTGGACTCGGCGTATGAATCGGCGCTCACCACGTTCGTCGAGGCACTGCTGACGCCACGACCCGACGATCGCTTTCTCGACGATGTGAGGACGCAAGTCGCGACGTTCGCCTGGTTCGGAATGTTGAACAGCCTGACGATGATGCTGGTGAAGCTCGCATCGCCCGGCGTCCCCGACATCTATCAGGGCAACGAGCTCCTCGACTACTCGCTCGTCGACCCCGACAATCGGCGCGCCGTCGACTATGCGATGCGGCGCGTTTATCTCGAGCAACTGACCCAGAAGGAAGCCTTCTCGCCGGACCAACGCCCGCCTGACGATCTGTTCGCCCAACCGTACGACGGGCGCGCGAAGCAATGGATCGCCAATCGCCTGCTCAACTATCGCAAAGCGCAGCGCGCGCTGTTCGACGACGGTGATTACGCTCCGGTCTCGGCCGGCGGCACGTTCGACCGACATGTGCTCGCGTTCGCACGTCGACACGAGAACCACGGCCTCGTCGCGATCGCGGGGCGCCTCTTCGCCTCGATGGACGTGGCCACCGGCACACTGCCGCTCGGCGAAGCGGCATGGCGTGACACGAGCATCGATCTCTCGCTCATCCCAACGGGAACGGAAGTGTGCGACATCCTGAGCGGAACGACGTTCGCGCTGCGCGAACCCACGATGACGATCGCGCAACTCTTCGCGCGTTTCCCCGCCGCGGCGCTCGTCTGGTGAGATCGGTCTACGCGCGATCCGCGGGCAACGCGAAGAACTGCTTGATGCGCCGGATGATCTCCCCTGCACCGCTCGCCGCGTGTCGTCCGCGCGCCTTGTCGTCCGCGGCCTTCAGCGTCGCGTCGTTCTCGGCTTGACGGCGCGCGAGAACCTGTCCCAGCGCGTCGACGATTGCTGGCCGACCCTTGACGATCGCGTCGAACGTCGACTTGCCGAGCCCGTAGCAGAGCACATCGCCGTCGGAGATGATCGTCGCCCTGCGCGGCTGTCCGGTCATGAGCCCCATCTCGCCAAAGTATGCGGGCGCGGACAGCTCGGCAAGCGGCGTGCGGTGACCCTTGGCGTCGTCGTCCATGATCCTCACGCGGCCGCGCGCGAGGATGTAGAGCGAATCGGCGGCTTCGCCCTTGCGAAAGATCACATCGTTGACCGCGTACGGAAGTCTTTTCAACCCGGCCGCGACCGACGTGCGCTCTTCGTCGGTTAGGACATCGAACAGCTCGATCGGCGCCAGCGCCGCCGTCCGCGTCGACGTTTCGGCCTGCGCCTGTTCACGCGAGCGTCGCTTGACCTCGACGACCTGCTGCGGGAACGGAATCGGCATACCTCGCCGCGCGAGCGCCGCATAGATCGCGGTCAGCACCATCGAATCGGTGCGCAGCATCTCCGCGATATTGGTCAGGAAGTAGACCGCACGGTAGAGAATCCCGGAGTCCTGGAACTCCACGCACACGCAGAACGGGGCGGGCGATCGCGCCACCAGCGGGATCTCGCAGCGATCGAGCGCCTCGTCGATCACGGCGATGACTGCGGAGGGCGCGTGGTCGTAGTCGACCTGGAACAAGACGCCGCGCCGCAACAGCGCGTGCGTCTCCCCTGCGCGACCGAGCACGACGACGCGGTCCTTCATCAGCTGCGAGTTCGGCACGACGAACGTCTCGTTGTCCGACGTCGCGATCGCCATCGAGCGCCAGCGGATGCTGACCACCTGACCGACCTTGTCGTCGATGCGTACCCAGTCGCCGATGCGCAGCGTGTTCTCGAGCTGCAGCGAGACACCGGCCCACAGATTGCCGAGCGTCTCGTTTGCCGAGAAGGCGAGCGCGCCGGTAAGAATCGCGGACGTCGTGACGACACCGGCGAGGTTGACGCCGACAGCGTTCAGCCGATAGATCCCATAAGCGATGATGCCGAGGACGAAGACCGCATCGACGAGGATGTGCGGAACGCGCAGGCCCCCGAGCAGCACGCGCGCAACGAACAGCACGATCGCCCGGATAACCGCGACCGCGAGCAACGCGAACAGCGCCTCGCGCGCGATGTCGTAGGCCGCCCCGCTGCCGAGCGTCGCGCCGAAGCTCTGCAGCGCGAAGAGTCCGGTCAGCATGATCACCGCGCCCGCGGCCAGCACGACAAGCCCGCGCCGTCGCTCGGGCGGCGCGAGGAAGGCGAGCAACGCGAGCGCGACGGCGATCGCCGTGAACACCGAGGCGTCGTTCAGGAGCTCTTCGGAAACCGGGATCGCGGGGCTCATTGCCGATCGGTAAACAAGCCGCGCGATTATAGGCGCGCAGGAAGCGCCGCGTAGAATCGTGGAAAGACTCGACCCACATTTTCATGGCGACTAAACGCACGGGTGGCGAGCTCGTCGTCGCGAGCCTCGTCGAAAACGGAACGACGCACGCGTTCGGCGTGCCGGGCGAGAGCTATCTGCCGGTCCTCGACGCGCTGCACGACGTCGCGGACCGGCTCACGTTCGTCGTCTGCCGGCAGGAAGGCGGCGCCGCGTACATGGCGGAGGCGTACGGCAAGCTGACCGGGCGGCCCGGCGTTGTGCTGGTCACGCGCGGCCCGGGCGCAACCAACGCGGCGATCGGCATCCACATGGCGATGCAGGATTCGACGCCGATGATCGTGCTGATCGGTCAGGTCGGATCGGATTTCGTCGACCGCGAAGCGTTCCAGGAGATCGACTATCGCCGCATGTTCGCGCCGGTCGCGAAGTGGGCGGCGCAGATCGATCGCGCCGACCGCGTGCCCGAATACATGGCGCGCGCGTTTCGCACGGCAATGTCGGGGCGCCCGGGACCGGTCGTGCTCGCGCTGCCCGAAGACATGCTCTCCGCGCAGGCGAGCGTCGCCGACGCAGGTCGCGTGTCATCGGTCGCGGTGAGCGCCGCAACGGCCGACGTGAAAGCCGCGCACGAGCTGCTCGCGACAGCGCGCAATCCACTCGTCATCGTCGGCGGCAGCCGCTGGGACGAAGCCGCGTGTAATCGGTTGCGCGACTATGTCGAAATAAACGGCCTCGCCGTCGCGTGCGCATTCCGGCGACAGGACCTGTTCGACAACCGTCACGCGAACTATGCGGGCGACGTCGGCATCGGCATCCGGCCGGAGCTGGCCACGCGCGTGA
>DATLNR010000120.1:0-28899 GCA_035536655.1 Casimicrobiaceae bacterium | reverse complement strand
ACCGATGCGTAGTTGTACTTGCCCGGGTTCGCCTTGATCGTGTCGATCATCGTGCGCACGTTGCGTGCAGGGAACGACGGGTTCGCGATCAGGAAGAAGTTGACCGAGCCGACCTGGCCGACCGGCGCGAAGTCGCGCACCGGATTCACCGGCGACGGCTGGTAGAGCGCGGGACTGATGCCGAGCGTCGTGCTCGTTGCCATCAGCAACGTGTAGCCGTCGGGCGGCGATTTCGCCACCAGTTCCGCGCCGACGAGCGTCCCTGCGCCTGGTTTGTTCTCGATCACCATCGGCTGCTTCAGCGCTGCCGACATGCGCTCCGCTATCGTGCGCGCGAGGATGTCGGTCAGCGCGCCGGGCGGATACGGCACGACGAGACGAATCGGACGATTGGGATACACGGACTGCGCGCGCAACGGCGAGGCGCCAGCAAGCGTGAGAGCGACCAGCGCGCCCAATGCATCGCGGCGCGAGCGGTCGGTCGATCGATTCATCGGCATCTCCGAAGCGGAACGGTAAAGTTCCATCTTACCCACCCGATCACCCCGTCGATCCGTTGCGCGCAAGCCGCATGTCGATCCTCGTCCTCGCTTCGACCCCGTTCGTCGCGCTGCAGCGCGATGCCATCGCGCGGCTCGCGCCCGAGGAGCGATGCGTCACCGATCCGTGGACTGCCGATCCTGACGATGTGGAAGTCATCCTGGCAATCCGCGTGGATGCTGATGTTGCGCGACGCTTTCCTCGGGTTCGATTCGTCGCTGCAGCGGGCCTTGGCGTCGATATGCTGCAGGGCCTCGCCCCGGACATTCCGATCACGCGTCCCGTCGATCCTCGTCAGGCGATGCGGATGGCGCAGTACGTCGCGTCGATGGTCCTGCGCTGGCATCGAGAGATGCCGCGTTACGAAGAACAGCAGCGGAATCGCATTTGGGATCGCCATCCGACCGCGGCGGAAGAAACGTTCACCATCGGTGTCATGGGCTACGGCGCGCTCGGCCGGGCGACGACACGAACACTCCGCTCGCTCGGCTATCCGGTCCGGATCTGGACACGCACGCCGCATGCGGAGATCGACGTCCAAACGTTCGCGGGTCGCGACGGACTCCGCGCATTCCTCGCGCAAACGCGCGTCCTGGTATGCCTGCTGCCGCTGACGCCGGAGACGCGCGGGCTGCTCGACGCTACGGTATTTGCGCAGTTACCCAACGGGGCCTACATGATCAGCGCCTCGCGAGGGGCGATGCTCGTCGAAGCCGATCTTCTCGCGGCGCTCGACGCCGGCCATCTCGCCGGCGCGGCGCTGGACGTGCATGCCGTCGAGCCGCTGCCGCTGGACAGCCCGTCATGGCGACACGATAAAATCTTCGTCACGCCGCACGTCGCTGCGATGCCGCGCCCGGAGGTCGCAGCCCGCCAACTGCTCGACAACCTCGCGCGCGCGCGACGCGGCGAGCCGCTGCAACACGTGGTCGACCGCGAACGCGGTTACTGACCCAAGAAACGATGCATACCGCAACGATCCTGCGCCTACCGACGTTCTCGCGTCGCTTCTTTCCCGTCTGGCGACGCAACGCGCTCGTCTGGCGCAAGCTCGCGATCGCAAGCATCCTCGGCAACATCGCCGAGCCGCTGCTCTACATGCTCGCGCTCGGCTACGGCATCGGCGCGCTGATCGGCGAGGTTGGCGGCCTGCCGTACATCGCGTTCATTGGCACCGGCATGGTCTGTCAAAGCGCGATGTTCACCGCGAGTTTCGAGGGCATGTACTCGGCGTTCTCGCGTATGCACATGCAGCGCACGTGGGAGGCGATCATCAACGCGCCGGTGGGCCTGGACGACGTCGTCCTCGCCGAATGGATCTGGTGCGGCACGAAGGCGCTGATGTCGACGATCGCGATCCTGATCGTGCTGATGGCGCTGGGCTACGGACACACGCCGCTGGTGCTGTGGATGTTGCCGCTCGGATTCCTGATCGGCCTCACGTTCGGCGCGTTCGGGCTCGCGATGAACGCGCTCGCGCCGGGATACGACTTTTTCACCTATTTCTTCACGTTGTTCCTGACGCCTCAACTGTTGACATCGGGGGTCTATTTCCCGGTCGACCAGCTCCCAGGCTGGTTGCAGGCGATCGCGAACTTTTTGCCGTTGAAGCATGCGATCGACCTCGCGCGGCCGCTGATGCTCGGCAACGTGCCGGATGCGGTTGCGCTGCACGTTGCCGTGCTCGTCGCGTACGGATTTGCGGCGTATTACCTCGCTCTCGCGCTGACGCGCCGCCGCCTGCTGAAGTAGGGACGCGATGGCGTCGTTTTTCGCACCATGCCCACGCGGCCTGGAAGCGCTGCTCGAAGGGGAGCTGCAGCGCCTCGACGTGCAAGCCATCATGCGCAGTGAAGGAGGCGTCGCCTTCGAAGGCGCAATGGAGCTCGCGCTGATGGCGAACCTCGAGTCGCGGTTTGCGAGCCGCATCCTCTGGCGCGTCGGCGGCGGCCGCTATCGCGACGAGCGCGACGTCAACGCGGTTGCCCGCGCGATCGACTGGCCGGCGATCTTTACCGTCGATCGCACGTTGCGTGTCGACGTCGCGGCGACGCGCTCGAAGCTCACGAGCCTCGCGTTCGCCGCGCTGACGATCAAGGACGCGATCGTGGATCGGTTCCGCGCAGAAAGCGGCCGTCGTCCTTCGGTCGACAAGCGTGCGCCGGACGTCCGCGTGCACGCACATTCGACGACCGACGAAGTGACGATCTACGTCGACACGTCGGGCGAGCCGCTGTTCAAGCGCGGCTATCGGCGAGACACAGAAGATGCGCCGTTGCGCGAGAATCTCGCAGCGGGGCTCGTTGCGTTGTCGGACTGGAAGCCGGGGACTGCGTTCCTCGACCCGTTGTGCGGCAGCGGAACGATCGCGATCGAGGCTGCGTTGATGGCCGCGGATCGCGCACCTGGCCTCAACCGAACGTTCGGCTTCCAAAAGCTTGTCTGGTACGACGGGCCGGTCTGGCAACGAATCCGACAAAGGGCCGTCGACCGCGCGCGTCCCGCGCCGTCCGCTCCGTCGATTTTCGCAAGCGACACGTCACCGCGCGCAATCGCGCTCGCCACGTCGAACGCGCAACGCGCCAAAGTGGGCGAGTGGATCACGTTCGAGCGCGCCGACGTGCTCACGCGACAGGCGCCCTCGCCGAGCGGCACACTGGTCGCCAATCCGCCGTACGGCGTGCGCGTCTCCGACACCGAACGCCTCGACGTGTTCTATCCGAAGCTCGGCGACGCGCTGAAGACGCATTTCGCCGGCTGGCACGCGTGGCTTCTGACCGGCGATCCGGCGCTCGCGAAAGCGATACGCCTCAAGCCCGCGCGCCGCATACCGCTGTACAACGGCGCGATAGAGTGCCGTTTCGTGAGCTTCCCGCTCGTCGCAGGCAGCCATCGCAAGACACAGTGATACGATGATCGCCATGCCGATGCTGCCCGCGCGCCATTACGTTTCCGACGCCACGCGTTTCCTGCGTGAGCTCGCCGAGAAGCGCGGGGACATCGACGAGCAGCAGCGCAAGGCGCGCGCGATCTGGTGGGACAAGGATCCGAAGGACCTTGTTGCGGAACGCGAAATGGCGAAGTCGCGCGTTCCGATGCAGCCCTACGTTTACTCGAACGAGTAGACGATCTTCACTCGGTCTTTAATTCTACATACGCCCGGTCCCGCGTCTGCCGCACGAAGTCGTTGAACATCTCGTCCGCCTTCCGCTGGCGGAGCGCCTGACGCGCCTGGTCGCGCTGACGATCGCGCGAGATATCCTGCTTGCGGCGCTCCTCGACCTTGATCAGATGCCAGCCGAACGGCGTACGCACTGGTGATGAGACTTCGTTGATCGCGAGCTTGGCCATCGCCTGCTCGAACTCCGGCACGGTGTCGCCGGGACTCACCCAGCCGAGGTCGCCGCCCTTCGCCGACGATGCGTCGTCGGAATTGATGCGCGCCATGTCCTCGAACTTCGCGCCCGTATCGAGGCGATCCTTGACGCGATCGATGCGCGCGCGCGCCTCGCTCTCCGATGTCGTCTCGTTCGCGCGCACGAGGATGTGGCGCACACGCGTCTGGTCGACGACGGCGGGGCCGCTGCGGTCGCGCTGATCGACGAGCTTCACGACGTGGAACCCAGCGGGGCTGCGCATGATGGGGGACACATCGCCCTTCTTCATGCCGCGCACGACATCGGCGAACACCGTCGGCAACCGGCCGGCCGTGCGCCAACCGAGGCTCGCGCCCTGTAACGCATCCGGCGCGTCCGAGGACGACGCCGCAACTTGCGCGAAGTCGGTACCCGCACGGATCTGCGAGAGCGCCTGCTCGGCCCGGGCGCGCCGCTGCTCGACCTGCTCGGGCGACGCCTGCTCGGGCACGGCGACGAGCACGTGCGACAACAGGTATTCGAGATCGCCTCCTTCGCGCAGCGCATTCGACGCAATCAGGTTGTCGATCTCCGCATCGGTGACGTTCACGCGCGCCTCGACCTCGCGATCCCGCAGCCGCTGCAAAACGAGCTCACGACGAATGTCCTCGCGGTACTTCGCATAGGTGATGCCCTCGCGCTGCAGCACCTTGCGAAACTCGTCCATCGACACCTTGTTCTCCTGCGCGATGCGCGCGATCGCTCGCTCCACGTTGGTGTCGTCTACGCGCACGCCCGTCTCCTTCGCGAACTGCATCAGCGCGCGCTCGGTGATCAGGCGCTCGATCAGCTGGCGCTCGAGCACGTCGGGAGATGGCGGCGCGATCTTGGATTCGCGGAGCTGCACGAGCACGGCGGCCCGCTGCTCGTTCAAGTCGTGCTGCGTGATCGCCTCGTCGTTGACGACGGCAAGCACGCGGTCGAGCAGCACCTCGCGTTCCGGAGACGGCGCGGGACGTGTCTGCGCCGGCGGCGCGGGCTGCTGTTGAATGAATTGCGCCAGCGTCGACGTGGATACGAGGGCGAGGAACGCCGCCGCGACAGGCAACGCATTGCGGGAATAGCGCCGATCGGACATCTGTCTCTTTCAGAACTCGGGATAAGGGTCGATTCCCACGCCGCGATCGCGACGCGCGGGATCGTTCGACCGCAGGAAGCCCGGAACGCTCCGCCGCAACAGGTCGAGGGGGCTGGTGCCGAGCCGCGCGAGTCCGTTGAGCTCGAGCTGCAGGTACACCGATGTCGACGTTTGCTGGCTCGTCGTGGTCAAACGGTGCGCCACCGCGCGGAGGATCCAGCAATCGGCATTGTACTCAAAGCCGATCAGCGCCTCCAGCGTCTTGCTCTGCACGATCGAGTAGTTCCACCGCCCGAGCAGCGTCCATTGGGCGCTGATCGGCCACTGCGTCGCGACGTCGAACTGCTTCAGGTTGCTGACCGACCCGACCGGATCGACCAGCCGGCGCGTGTAGCGGTAGCTCGCCGCAAACACCTTGCCCGGCTCCGGATTCCATCGCGCGCCGATGTTGAATCGTTCCGCATTGCCGGAATCGAGGTTTACCTGAACGAGGCTGTTCACGAGCCATGCCTCGGAGAGCCGGCCTTCGAAGCCGAGCAGCACGTCGGACGACGAGCTTCCCCGCGGCGTTTCGTTCGGCAACGTCACGCGCTGGTCCTTGAAATAAAAACGCTGTCCGACCAAGAAGCGCAACCGCTCGCTGCCGTCGCCCGCATTCAGAAGCCGCGATGTCAGCGCGACGGTCAGCTGGTTCGCATCGCCGATGCGGTCGTTTCCGAGGTAGCGGTTCTCGGTGAAAAGCTGCGAGAAGTTGAAGTCGTCGAGCGCCGAATCGAACACCGGCAGGTTGTTCTGCTCGCGAGCCGGAATGTTCACGTAGAACGCTCGTGGCTCGAGCGTTTGCACGAAGTTGGCACCGAGCGTGGTTATTTCGCGCTCGAATATGAAGCCGGTGTCCAGACTCGCGATCGGCACGATCACGTCCGGCGAGCGTTCGCCGTCGGGCAACGGCGTCCGCAAGTCGTACTTTCTCGCGTGCACGCTGCCGCGCGCCGCAAAGAACCATGCCGGTCCCTGGCGGCGCCATTCGAGCTGCGGATGGACGACGGTGCGAGCGCCGTCGGTCGTTTCGAACCCGGGACGCTTGAACCGCGCGTACTCCGCGAAGCCCGAGAACGCGATTCCCGCCCACTCGGCTTCCGGCAACGTCGCAAGAAGCTGCGGCACGCGATCGTAAGGCGGCGTGATCGGCGCATTCGGATCCTGCAGCGTTTGGAATTTCTCCGCGCGCACGAGGACGTTCAACGGTCCGAACGTCGCCGACAATCCGCCCTCGCGCACCAATGTCGACTGCGACGTGACCGACACGCGTTCCGAGAGATCGGCGAAGTACTTGTCGTCGGAAACGCGATTGAGGTTCAGATAGCCGGCGAGCCACGGCGTGAACTGATGGTTGTGACGCAGCGAATAGAGCCAGCGCGTCGTGTTCGTCTGCCGATCCTCGGGCAGCACTTCGACGTACGCCTGGCCCTGGTTGGGCATCGCGACATGATCGAACAGATAGCGCAGCTCGCCGCCAATCTGCAGGCCACGCTTGGTCATGATGCGCGGCGTCACCGTCGCGTCGTAGTTCGGGGCGAGATTGAAGTAGTACGGCAGCGCCACTTCCATGCCGCGGACGCCGGACGAGCCGATCGTCGGCGTGAGGAAGCCGGACTTGCGATCGTCCGAGAGCGGAAACTCGAGATAGGGCGAATAGAGGATCGGAAGGCCCATGAAGTCGAGCCGCGCATTGCGCGCAATGCCGACCTTCTTCTCGGTGTCGAGGTCGATCAGCTCGGCGCGCAGGAACCAGTCGTCGCGCGGCGCGACGCATGTCGTCACACGTCCGCGCACGATCTGATAGAGATTGGGGCCGAGGAACGTCACGCGCTCCGCATCGCCGCGCGCGCCGAGCTCACCGACGCCGAAGCGCGGCGACGCGAACGCGCCGGTCTGTGCGTCACGCTTGAACGTGAGCTCGGGTCCGGTCACGAAATCATTGCCTTGCCGCAGAAGGACATTCCCGCGCCCCGTGATCTCCTGCGTCTCGAGGTCGTAAGAGAGGAAGTCGGCGAGCACCGTCTCGCGGCGCGCGCGCAGCTCGACGCGCCCGCTTGCCTCGACCCGCGATTGCGTGCCCTCGAGCCGGTCGGCGCGCAGGAACACCCGTCCCTGGTCGGGACTGTCGAGCGTGAATGGCGCACGACGGCGTGTCTGCGGATCGACGGGCGGACCGGGCGGCGCCAGCTCGCGCGCCATGCGCAGTCCCGGCTCGGCCGTTTGTGCCACGACGTGCGATGGCGCGATCGCGCTTGCACTCGCAGCGGCCAGCGCAAGCCAGAGTCGGGACCGCGAAGCCATCAAGCGATCGATCGAAGTGACGTTTGTTAGAATCGATCGGATTCTAGCTTCATTCGTCGCCTCGGCACGCTGACCGCGCGACACTTTTGCGCACGCGTGCGCGAATCCCAACAAGGTCTCAAGCTTGAACGCCGTCGATGCGCGCGCCGCTGCGCTTTCAGAATGGATCGCGTCGACGCTTCGATGCCGCTCGTTCTCGATGACGCCGGCCTCCGAGGACGCGAGTTTCCGTCGCTATTTCCGCATCGAGCCCAAAACGCCGTTCATGGGCGAACCGACCCTCATCGCGATGGACGCGCCGCCGCCGCAGGAGGATTGCGCCCCTTTCGTGCGCGTAGCGGGCCTGTTGCGCGAGGCCGGTGTGCATGCGCCACGCATCCTCGCGCAGGATCTCGCGCAGGGCTTTCTCCTCGTCACCGATCTCGGCCGCGTGACCTATCGTGCGGTGCTCGACGAATCGAACGCCGACGCGCTCTTCAGCGACGCGACGTCCACGCTCGTGCGCTGGCAGCTCGCAACGCGCATGGGCGCGCTGCCCGATTACGACGCGCCGACGCTCCTGCGCGAGCTCGAGATGTTCCCTGAGTGGTACGTCGCGCGCCACCGCGGCATCGTCCTTGCGGACGACGAACGCACCGCTCTGTCGCAAGTCTTCGCGCTCCTGATCGACGACCACCTGCGCCAGCCGCAAGTCTTCGTGCACCGGGATTTCATGCCGCGCAACCTGATGGTGTGCGAGCCGAATCCCGGTGTGCTCGACTTCCAGGACGCGCGCATCGGCCCGATCAGCTACGACGTCGTCTGCCTGTTCAAGGACGCGTTTTTGAGCTGGCCCGAGGAGCGCTTCCTCGACTGGACGATCCGCTACTGGCAGAAGGCCAAACAAGCGGCGTTGCCGGTCGACGCGGACTTCAGCGCATTCTTTCGCGCGCTCGAGTGGATGGGACTGCAGCGACATCTGAAGGTGCTCGGCATCTTCGCACGGCTTTGCTATCGCGACGGCAAATGTAATTACGTCGAGGATACGCCGCGCTTCCTCGATTACGTCCGGCCGGTCGCGCGGCGTTATCGCGAACTCGCTTCGCTTGCGAAGCTCATCGACCGCATCGACAACGTTGTCCCACAGGTCGGTTACACGTTCTGAGATGAACGACCCCCACGCTCGCTGCGCTTCGCTGCCCCCGGAGGCGGCGGAGTCGGTTGCTTGGGGCCGCCCGGCGCAACCGGCGGCGGTTAGTGCGATGATCCTCGCAGCCGGTCGCGGCGAGCGCATGCGGCCGCTGTCCGACACGACGCCGAAGCCGTTGCTCGAAGTGGCCGGCGAGCCGTTGATCGTGCGCCAGATCCGCGCGCTCGCCCGCGCCGGAATCCGCAATATCGCGATCAATGTGTCGCATCTCGGCGAGCAGATCGTCGAGGCGGTCGGCGATGGTCGGAACTACGGCGTGACGATTCACTGGTCGCGCGAAAGCGAGCCGCTCGAGACAGCAGGCGGCATCGCGACCGCGATGCCCTATCTACCCACCGGTCCGGCGATTATCGTGTCGGGCGACATCTGGACGGCGTACGACTACGCGTCGCTTCTGCCGGTTGCGAACCGGATCGCGGAGCGCGCGCCGCACGTTCACCTGGTGATGGTGCCCAACCCGCGCTACCACCCTCGCGGCGATTTCGCATTGCGTGACGATGGAAACGCAACCACGCTGATCACGCGGCTTCCGCCCTCGAGCCTCGCTCAGGCTTTCACGTACGGCAACATCGGCGTCTACGACACGGCGCTGTTCCGGCAGATGCCGCGCGGCGTGAAGCTCAAGCTCCTGCCGTTCCTGAACGAGTGGATCGATGGCGGGCGCGTGACCGGCGAAATCTACGAAGGCCCTTGGGAGAACGTCGGCACGCCCGCCGAGCTTGCCGGATTGAATGCCGCGCTCGCGCGCGAACCCAACAGAACCTGAACGCGGAAAGATGACTGCAAACGACAACCCGCTGCTTGACTTCACCGGCCTCACGCGCTTCGATCGCTTCGAGCCGTCGCACGTGACGCCGGCGATCGAGACGTTGATCGCGCACGCCCGCGAGACCATCGAACGCATCGCGACGTCGCCGGAATCGGCAAGCTGGTCGACGGTCGCCGAGCCCCTCGCGGCCGCGCTCGACCACCTCGATCGTGCATGGGGCACGGTGTGCCACTTGAATGCGGTCGTCAGCACGCCCGCGCTCCGCGACGCCTACCACGGCAACCTGCCGAAGGTCACCGATTTCTACGCCGACCTCGGCCAGGACGAGCGCCTGTATGCGAAGTACAAGACGATCGCGGCGTCCGCCGAGTACGAAGCGCTCGATGCGGCGCGACGCAAGGTCGTCGACAACGAGCTCCGCGACTTTCGGCTCGGCGGTGCGGAGCTTCCGCGCGAGCAGAAGCAGCGGTTCAAGGCGCTGCAGGAGGAGCTCGCGAACCTTTCGGCGAAGTTCGACGACAACGTCCTCGATGCGACGAACGCGTGGGCGCATTATGTGCAGACGCGCGAGGAGCTGGCCGGTGTTCCCGGCGACGTCGTCGCCCGGGCGAAAGGCGAAGCCGAGAGCGAAGGCAAGAGCGGCTACAAGCTGACGCTGCGCGAGCCGTCGTACGTGCCGGTGATGCAGTACGCGGACAATCGCGCGCTGCGCGCGCTGATGCACCGCGCGTACGCGACGCTCGCATCCGAGCTCGGCGAAGACGCTTCTCACGACAATTCGGCGATCATCGAAACCATCCTTCGGCTGCGCGCCGAGGAGGCCGCCTTACTGGGTTTCCGCAACTACGCCGAGGTGTCGCTGGTGCCCAAGATGGCGGCCACACCCGCCGATGTGCTGGCGTTCATCGGTGATCTCGCCCAACGCGCACGCCCGTTCGGTGAGCGCGATTACGCGGAGTTGGTCGAATTCGCGCGCGAAACCCTGGGCGTCGACGACCTGCAGGCGTGGGATCTTGCTTACGCCTCGGAAAAGCTGCGCGAAAAACGTTACGCGTTCTCCGAGCAGGAGCTGAAGCCCTACTTCGCCGACGATCGCGTGCTGGCGGGATTGTTCCATCTCGTCGCGACGATCTTCGGCGTCTCGATCGACGAATCTCCCGCGCTCGCCTGGCATCGCGACGTTCGTTTCTTCGACGTGCGTGATGACGACGGCGCGCTCGTTGGCCAGTTCTACCTCGACCTCTACGCGCGCGAAGGGAAACAAAGCGGCGCATGGATGGACGATGCGATCAATCGTCGCCAGCGCGCCGGGCGGCTGCAGCATCCGGTCGCGTTCCTGACCTGCAACTTCACGCCGCCGACGGTCGTCGACGGCAGGCGCAAGCCGGCGCTCCTCACGCACCGTGAAGTCGTGACGATGTTCCATGAGTTCGGTCACGGCCTGCACCTGTTGCTCACGCGCGTCGACGTGCCGGGCGTGTCGGGACTCGAAGGCGTCGAATGGGACGCGGTCGAGCTGCCGTCGCAGATCATGGAGAACTGGACGTGGGAATGGGACGTTCTCAACGACATGAGCCGGCACGTCGAAACCGGCGAGAAGTTGCCAAAGGTGCTGTTCGACCGGATGCTTGCGGCACGCAACTTCCAGAGCGGGCTCGCGACGCTGCGCCAGGTGGAGTTGGCGCTGTGCGACATGCTGTTGCACAGCGAGTACGTGCCGCCTGCCGACGGGCGGTCCGGCAGCGGCGCACGCGATGTGCTGGCGACCGCTCGTCGGGAAGTGGCCGTCGTGCCACGTCCCGACTATGACCGGTTCCTGAACGCGTTTGCGCACATCTTCGCCGGCGGCTATGCGGCCGGCTATTACAGCTACAAATGGGCGCAGGTGCTGTCGGCCGACGCTTTCAGCCTGTTCGAGGAGGTTGGCGTGCTTTCACCCGAAGCCGGAGGCCGTTTTCGCGACGAGGTCCTCGCCCGGGGCGGCAGCCGACCGGCGATGGAGTCGTTCGTCGCCTTCCGCGGCCGACCTCCCCAAATCGATGCACTGTTGCGCCATAATGGGATGACAATGTCATCCCAAGGGTTCGGAACATGAGACGCACGCTGCTCGTTGCCGGCGGCTGCACGGTCCTGGCGCTCTTTGTCTGCAGCGAGCCGGTGGCGCAGGACCGCCAGGTCTGGCGCTACAAGGATGCGGACGGCCGCATCGTCTACTCGGATCGCGCGCCGATGTCGGGGGCGAAGGACATCACGCAGAAGCGCGTGTGGGGCAACACGATCGAGACGAGTGAGATGCCGATCGCGCTGCAGCAGGCGAGCGAGCGCTTTCCCGTGACGCTCTACACGTTCAACTGCGGAACGACGTGCGACAACGCGCAGGCGCTGTTGAACCGCCGCGGCGTCCCGTTTTCCACGGTAAACGTCGAGGAGCCGGCCAACGCGGAGAAGCTGCAACAGCTGACCGGCGAGATGTCGGCCCCGGTGCTGCAAGTCGGCGACAAGCTGGTGCAAAAGGGCTACAACGAGGTGAAGTGGAACGCGATGCTCGACCAGGCCGGCTATCCGAAGACGCCCGCGCGGCGCACGACTGCGAACGCTCGGCCGCTCACCGAGCCGGGCGAAGCGCGCAATGCCGTGAAGAGCGAACCCGCGCCGCAGGCCGCGATGACGCAGAAGCGGTAAGAAGACGCGCACGCCGACGCGTCGATCACGCGGCAGCGCAATGAGCGCCACGTCTTGTCCGCCGGGTAGCGCGCGAGTCCGACGAGCGACCTCGTAGCCATCCATTCGCGGCATGCCGATGTCGAGCAGCATGACGTCGGACGGAACCTTTCGAAGGCAGCGAGCCCGCCGAAGCCCTTCGTGCGCGGCCTGGACCGGCGCCGAGCAGTTTGAGCATGATCGACAGGCTCTCCGCCGCGTCCTTGTTGTCGTCGACGACGAGGATGCGGCGGCGTGGCGGACCCCGCTGCGTAAAGTCTTAGCGTGGGCTTGAGTGTGCCCTCGGGCGGCTCGATCGAGCACGCGCCTCGACCGCGAGTGTTGTGACGAAGGCTTTCGCTGCAGGCGAGAGCGAACGACCTCTCAGTCGCAGCACGCCGATCGTCCGCTCGAGCCCGGCGTGCGCGACGGAACGCACGGCCAGATCGGTTGCCGAGCGAACCTCGTGGGCGGATGACGGTAGCAGCGTGATGCCGAGACCGGCGCGCACGAGCCCGATGGCCGTCGACATGAAAGTCGCCTCGAACATCGGCGCGGATATTCGGCCGAGCGCCGCGTACGTCGCGTCGACCAGATGGCGCACGCTGCTGTCGCGGTCCATCAGGATCAGCGGATGCTCGACCAACGACGGCAGCGACAGCTTCCTGCGCCGGGCCAGCGGGTGCTCGCGCGGCAGGACGGCGACGATACGGTCGCTCGCGAATGTCGTGAAGTCGAAGACCGGATCGCCACCGCCGAAGCTCGTCACGCCGACGTCCACATCGCGATTGCGCACCAGGTCGAGCACGCGATCGGCGACGGCGTCGCGAAGCGTGACGGTGATCCCTGGATGTTGTCCGCGGAAGCGCGCGACTGTGCGCGGCAAGAGCTCGGAGGCGATCGAAGGCAGAGCCGCCACGGCGACGCGACCGGTATTCCGCGACGCGACGTCGCTCGCCCGTTCGATCAGCGAGCCCAGGTCGTTCAATACCTGTTCGACGATCGGCAGCAAGTCCTCCCCCGCTTGCGTCAGACGGACGGATCGGGTGTTGCGATCGAAGAGCCTGACTGCGAGTGCGCCTTCGAGCTCGCGTATGCGCGCCGACAGCGCGGGTTGCGTCGTATGCAATGCCTCGGCTGCGCGCGTGAAGCTCTGGAGCCTCCCGATCGTCACGAAGGCTCTCATCTGTCTGAGATTCACGTTCTGGACGCGAAGCGCCGGCGCATTCATATCGTTTATCTATTTCTGTTATCCAAACTATTCATTGGGAAGTATAGATCGATTCGGGCATAAGTCCGTCCCCAGGCAGCGATTCGGGGTCGCGTGCTCGTTTCATCTGTGGAGGAGGAGTTATGCTTCATCGATTGATAACGCCGTCGGTTGCGTCGATATCGGCCGCCTGCGGACTCTTGTTCGCGATCAGCGGTTCTGCAGACGCGCGCGTCACGAAGATCACGATCACGAGCAAGGTCTCGCCGGCATACAACGGCCAATCGTTCGGCGCCGCGGGTCAGTACGAGACGCTCTCCGGGACGCTCATCGGCGAAGTGGACCCGAACGACCGGCGCAATCACATCATCCAGGACATCGGCCTCGCGCCGCGCAATGCGCGCGGCATGGTCGAGTACACGGCGACGTTCTTCCTGACCAAGCCGATCGACATGACGAAGTCGAGCCGCGTGTTGTTGCATCAGGTCCCCAATCGCGGCGGGCGCATCGACATCGGAGGTCGCGCGGCCGGCGACGTTGGCCTCTCCAGCGGGTGGCAGGGCGATCTCACCGGCTCGCAGGTCGAGCGCGTGACCGTTCCGGTCGCGAAGAATCTTGATGGCTCGTCGATCACAGGTCCCTACACGTTCACGATCGCCGATCTGGGCACCGGCAGTCCGATCAGCGCGGATGGCAGCACGGCGACGATCTACGCGGGGCTCAACAATCCGACGATCGCCTATCCACCCGCGTCGACCGACACGGCGCAGGCGCAGCTCACAAGCTACGCCACGTACTCGTTCAACACGGCGAAGCTGACCGACGAGCGCGTCGTCCCGAGCGCCGATTGGTCGTTCGGCGACTGCACGTCGACGCCGTTCCCCGGCACGCCGAGCGGAACGAGGATCTGCGTTCGCGGCGGTTTCGACAAATCGCGCATCTACCGACTCGTCTATCGCGTGAAGGATCCGCTCGTGCTCGGGCTCGGGCTTGCCGCGTTCCGCGACGCCGCGGATTTCTTCCGCCGTGCGAAAGCGGACGACGCCGGGACGCCAAACCCGCTCGCGGGCACGATCGACTGGGCGATCATCCAGGGAACGTCGCAGTCCGGCAATTTCGCGAAGACCGCGATTCACCTCGGCTTCACCGAGAGCGATGCCGTGATCCGCCGGCGCGTTTGGGATGGCGCGATTCCCTTCATCGCCGCACGGCAAAACCCGATCAACTATCGCTTCGCGATCTCGGGCGGGGAAGGCAAGCTCTACGAGCAGGGCACCGATCCGGTGCTGTGGTGGGAGCCGTACACCGACACTGCCCGCGGGCGCACGACGGCAGGCATGCTCGATCGTTGTCGCGCGAGCGGCACATGCCCGAAGATCACCGAGATCTTCACGTCGCCCGAGTTCTGGAACCTGCGGATGTCCCCCGGCCACATCGGCACGAAGGCGGATGTCGACATCCCGTTGCCAAACGAAGTCCGGCGGTACTACATCCCGAGCACGACGCATGGCGGCGGCAACGGCGCGTTCACGATCACGCCGCCCGCCACCGGCAGCACGCTCGGCGGTTGCGAATTGCCGTCGAATCCGATGCCGGCGCAGGCCACGCTGCGTGCGTTGACGCAGGCGACGATCGAGTGGGTGACGATGAATCGCGAGATGCCGCCGTCGCAGTACCCGAAGCTTTCGGACGGCACGCTCGTGCACGAGTCGCAGCTCAGGTTTCCGCCGATTCCCGGCAAGCGTTCGCCGATCGGTCTGGTCAACACGATAATCGACTACGACTACGGCTCGAGCTTCAACTACAACGACATGTCCGGCTTCATCACTGCTGCGCCGATCGTCGTCAAGCAGTTGATCCCGACCTACGTTCCGCAGGTCGATGCGGACGGCAACGAGATCGCGGGCGTCAAGGCGCTGCTCGCTCTGCTTCCGCTCGGGACCTACACCGGCTGGAACATCACGTCGAACGGCTTCTACAAGGGACAGGCGTGCGCGTTTTCAGGCGGCTTCATCCCGTTTGCCAAGACGCAAGCCGAGCGCATCGCAGCCGGCGACCCGCGCCCGTCACTGGAGGAGCGCTACGTCAACGTGTGGGGCTATTATTGGCAGGCCCTCACCCTCGTCGACCGCATGGTGCAGGATCGCTTCCTGCTGCCGGCCGACGCGGCCGCGACGATCAATGCGCTGCTGAACCAGCTGCTCGCCACCGACATCCTGCGCAAGCGCGCGGGCTTTGAACTGTTCGAAGAGTGAACGCCATGACTTCCTGCCTCCCCTTTCCGTCCTTCTTATCGCGGGTTCGCCCCGTGCTGTTGGCAGCTTTGTTCACCGCGTCCGGCCTCGCCTACGCGGAATACCCCGAGAAGCCGATCACGTTCGTCGTGCCATTCGCGGCGGGAAGCGCGACCGATCAGCTCGCACGCGCGATCGGCCAGGAAGTGACCGCCCAAACGAAGCAGCCTGTCGTCATCGACAACAAGGGTGGGGCTTCGGGATTCATCGGTGCGCAACAGGTCGCGAAGTCGGCGCCCGACGGCTACACGGTCTTCATCACGACGAACACGACGCATGCGGCGAACGAGCACCTGTTCAAGTCGATCCCTTACGACCCGGTGAAGGACTTCTCGCCGGTCACCGGGCTCGCCAAGGGCGGCCAGATCCTGCTCGTTGCGCCGAACGTGCAAGCCAAATCGGTGCAGGAACTCATCGCCTTCGCCAAGGCAAATCCCGGCAAGGTCAGCTTCGGCAGCGGCAGCTCTTCGTCGCGCATCGCGGGCGAATTGTTCCAGCAGATGGCGGGAGTGAAACTTCTTCACGTGCCGTACAAGAGCAATCCGCAAGCAGTGAGCGATCTCTTGGGCAGCCAGATCTCGATGATGATCACCGACGTTGCGACCGGCCTGCCGCAGGTGAAGGGCGGCAAGCTCCGCGCGCTCGGCGTAAGCAGCCAAAACCGCATCGCGCTCGTGCCGGACGTGCCGACGATCAGCGAAGCAGGGCTCAAGGGCTACGAGATGTCGTTCTGGTTCGCGGCATACGTACCCGCAAAGACGCCGCCGTCGGTCGTGCAGCGACTGCAGACGCTGTTGGTCAACGCGGTCAAGGGCCAAGCCACGCGCAACCTCTTCGAATCCACCGGGCTCGAAGCGTTCACGACGACGCCCGACGACCTCGCGAAGTTCCAGCAGGCCGAAGCGCAGAAGTGGGCGCGCATCATCAAGGCGGCCGGTATCGAGCCCGAGTGAGGACGGGCTTCAGGGCCGCGGTATGAAGCGGTTTCGCATCGGCAGCGGCGCCGGATTTGCAGGAGATCGCATCGACACGGCGGTCGAGCTCGTGGATCGCGGCGAGCTCGACGTCGTCGTGCTCGAATGCCTTGCTGAGCGCACGATCGCGCTCGCGCAGCTCAAGCGTCGCCGCGATCCCTCGCACGGTTACGACCTGCGGCTCGCGCGCCGCATCGAGCCGTTGCTGCCGCTCTTGAAGTCGCGCGGCGTTCGTCTGATCTCGAACTTCGGCGCCGCGAATCCTGCTGCAGCCGCGCAGGTCATTCTCGACATCGCGCGGCGTCACAAGATCGCGTTACGCGTCGCGATCGTCACCGGCGACGACGTGCTTTCCTCGATCGACATCGACGCACCGTCGCTCGAGAACGGAAGGCCGTTGCGCGCGCACGGTGCGATGGTTTCGGCGAATGCGTATCTCGGTGCCGATGCGTTGCTGCCTGCGCTGACGCATGATGCGGACGTGATCGTCACCGGACGCGTCGCCGACCCTTCGTTGTTCGTTGCGCCGATCGCGCACCGCTACGGCATCGCGCTCGACGACTGGCCGCGCATCGCGCGTGCGACGACGATTGGCCACCTGCTCGAATGCGCGGGGCAGCTGTGCGGAGGTTACTTCGCGGATCCCGGCCGGAAGGACGTGCCCGGCATGGCGACGCTGGGATTTCCTTACGCCGATGTCGATGCGAACGGGCGCGGCACTCTCGGCAAGGTCGAAGGAACCGGCGGCGCGATCACGCCTGCCACCGTCAAGGAACAGCTGATGTACGAGGTCACGGATCCGCACGGCTATGTGACACCGGACGTGATCGCCGACTTCACGTCGGTCCGCCTGCAGCGGCGCTCTGATAATCGCATCGTGGTCGACGGCGCGTCCGGCAAGGCGCGACCGGAAAAGCTCAAGGTCAGCGTCGGCTATGTCGCCGGGTTCGTCGGCGAAGGGGAAATCGGCTACGCGGGGCGCAATGCCATCGCGCGCGCGCAACTTGCCGCAGATATCGTGCGCTCTCGGCTGCGCAACGTCGTGGACGACGTGCGCGTGGATCTCATCGGCAGCACATCGCTGCACGGCCCGGCGATCGGCGAAGCGGCGCAACCGTACGAGGTGCGACTGCGGATCGCGGCTCGCGCGCGTGACACCGTCACCGCCGAGCGGATTGCCGATGAAGTCGAAGCGCTTTATACGAACGGGCCCGCGGGCGGAGGCGGCGTGCGGACCGCCGTGCGCGAGCAGATCGGCATCGTCTCGACGCTGATCGACCGCACGCAGGTGAGGCCTCGCGTCGACGTCGTCGAATGGGCGCAAGATGCCGCGACTGTATGACCTCGCGCACTGTCGCGCGGGCGACAAGGGCAATACGTCGATCCTGTCGCTGTTCGCCTATCGCGACGAGGACTACGCGCTCCTCGTCGAGAAAGTGACGGTCGATCGCGTGGCGCGGCACTTGCAGGGCATCGTGCACGGCGAGATTCGCCGTTTCGAGCTGCCGAATCTCCATGGGTTGCAATTCGTGTGCGAAGGCGCGCTCGACGACGGCGTGACGACGTCGCTTGCGCTCGATGCGCACGGGAAGTCGCTGTCGTCTGCGTTGCTGGAACTGAACATCGAGTAGAACGACACAAGCGGCGTCCGCACATGCAGCGGATGCCACGACATCGCTCTACCGCTCGCTGCCCTTCCGGAACTCATCGACGAGCCCGAGCTCGGCGATCTTTCGCGTCAGCGTGTTCCGCCCCCAGCCAAGCCATTGCGCGGCTTCCATCCGATGGCCGCCGGTATGCGCGAGTGCGCGGCGGATCAGCGCCTTCTCGAACTCCCGCGTCAAGCGATCGCCGACGTCCCGCTCGCCGCGCGCGAGCGCCTGCGCAACTTCGCGGTCGAGCAACGCTTGCCAGTTTGCCGTCGTCGACGAAGACGCTTGGTGCGCTCCGGCCTGACGTTGCTGCACTTCCGGCGGCAAATCATCGACGTCGATCCGTTGCCCCGGCGCCATCACCATCAGCCAATGGCAGATGTTCTCGAGCTGGCGAACGTTCCCGGGAAACGGAAACGCCTGCAGCGCCTTGAGCGCGTCGTCCGACAGCACTTTCGGTTCCACGTCGAGCTCGCTTGCGCTTTTCTGCAGGAAATGGCGTGCGAGCGGCCCGACATCGACGCCCCGCTCGCGCAGCGGCGGCAAGCGAAGACGCACGACATCGAGCCGGTGCAGCAGGTCTTCGCGGAACAGTCCGCGCGCGACCCGCTCCTCGAGATTCTGATGCGTGGCGGCGATGATGCGCACGTTCGCCTTGAGCGGCGAATGTCCGCCGACGCGGTAATACTCGCCATCCGCGAGCACGCGCAGGAGCCGCACCTGCAGCTCCGGCGGCATGTCGCCGATCTCGTCCAGGAACAGCGTGCCTTCGTCCGCCTGCTCGAAGCGCCCGCGGCGCATCGCCTGCGCGCCGGTGAACGAGCCACGCTCGTGGCCGAACAATTCGGACTCGAGCAAATCCTTCGGAATCGCGGCCGTGTTGATCGCGACGAACGGCCCCGCGCGCCGTGGGCTATGCCGATGCAAGGCGCGTGCGACGAGCTCCTTGCCGGTGCCCGATTCGCCGGTGATCAGCACCGTCGTGTGCGATTGCGACAGGCGGCCGATCGCTCGAAACAGCTCCTGCATCGCGGCCGCCTGGCCGAAGATTTCCGGTGCATCGGCCGACTCGCTCGTCGAGGCTGACGCGGGCGAAGCTTGCAACGTCGCGCGACGGATCAACGCGAGCGCATGGTCGACGTCGAACGGCTTGGGCAGATACTCGAAGGCGCCGCCCTGGAACGCCTGCACGGCGCTGTCGAGATCCGAGTACGCCGTCATCACGATCACCGGCAGCTGCGGATGGCGCTCCTTGACGCGCGCGAGCAGCGTCAACCCCGATTCGCCGGGCATGCGGATGTCCGACACGAGCACTTGCGGCTGCGAAACGGCGAGCGCGTCGAGCACTTCCTGCGCCGACGCGAACGTGCGATACGCGATTCCTTCGCGCGCGAGCGCCTTCTCGAGCACCCAGCGGATCGAGCGGTCGTCGTCGACGATCCACACCGGGCGCGCCGCGGACACGCTCTGCGGCGGGGGATCGAGCGTGTAGACCGTCGAATTCATCGATCGGTCACGTCTGAAAGCGGCAGCAGCGTGCGGAACACGGTGCGACCCGGTTCGCTCTCGCATTCGATCGTGCCGTTGTGCTGCGCAATGAACGTCTGCGCGATCGTGAGCCCAAGTCCGCTGCCGCCCTCGCGTCCCGACACCAGCGGAAAGAAGATGCGGTCGCGAATCGCCGCGGGAACGCCGGGACCGTTGTCCTCGACGGTCACGGCGATCGCCAATCGATGCCGGCGGCGCGCGAGCGTCACGTAACGCGCGACCCGCGTCGTCAGCCCAATCCGCGGCACATGCGTCGTGCCCGCCAGCGCCTCGCCGGCGTTGCGCACGACGTTGAGCATCGCCTGCGTCAGCTGCGCCGGATCGGCCGCGATCTCCGGCAGCGACGCATCGAAGTCGCACACGATCGGGATCGTGGGAAACTCCGCCTGCACGATGTCCTTCACGCGCACCAGCACCTCGTGCACGTTCGTCGGCCGCAGCACCGGAAGCCGATGCGGCGTCAGCAGCCGGTCGACCAGGCCTTGCAGCCGGTCGGCCTCGTCGATGATCACCTGCGTGTACTCGGCGAGCTGGCGGCGCGGCAGCTCCCGCTCCAGAAGTTGGGCAGCGCCCCGGATGCCGCCGAGCGGATTCTTGATCTCGTGCGCGAGATTGCGGATCAGCTCGCGGTTCGCCTGCTGCTGCTCGCGTTGCCGCTCCTCGCGTGCGATCTTCAACTGCTGGTCGACGTGACGGAACTCGAGGAGCAGCATGTCGCGCTGCTCGATCGGCGTTACGGTCGCGGTGAGGTGCAACCGTGACCTGCCAACCACCGTGAGCTCAATCTCCTCCGCCGTGTACGCGGAATTCGATCGCGCGGCATGGTCGATCGCGTGCGTGAGCGCAGCCGAGTCGGGAAACAGCGTGCCGATCGCGATGCCGACGAGGCGCGAGCGCGACAGCTCGAACAGGTTCTCGGCCGCAGGGTTCGCATAGCGAACGATTCGACCCTCATCGAGCGTCAACACCGATGTCGAAAGAAGTTCCAAACCGACAGTCGCCGTCGGCGCGGCCTCGACGATGGGTGAGGACGGCGTCGAAAACCGGAATCTCATGCGCGACTCCTCGCGCGCGAGTCCGGTCGATCCGAATCAGCGCGGCAAGCCCAGCTCGCGACGCAGCGCGTCGACGTTGCGCTCGTGAAGCTGCACCGACTGGCGGAGCTTCGCGATGCGGTCGGCGTAGCGCTGCGGATCCTTCTGCTCTTCGGCGCTCGCGACCGGCGCGCCGTTCGCGTACACGTTTCGGCTCTCGACCAGGAGCTTCTCTTCGGTCGCGAGCTCGTCGGCAAGCACCTTGCGGCGAAGCTCGTCACGCCCCTTCTGCGTCGCGGCATCGACGCGCGGCAAGCCTGGCGCCGTGACGGCGGGCTGCGTTGCTGGAGATGGCAGCGTGACAGGGGCCGATGCCTGCGCAGTTGGTCGGCGCGGCGCGGGGGGAGGTCCGTTGGACTCGGGCACGTTGAAGTACGCCGAAGCGCCCGACGAGGTGCTGCAGCGATAGAGATACGTTGCGCCGTCGACGATCTTCGGCGCATCGACGCACCCCGATTCCTTCGCCTTGACGGAAACCGTGCGCGCGAATGCACTCGGCCCGCTTGCGGCGAGCAAGAGCGCGCCGACCAGCGCGGTGAGCGTGCGAAGAGGCCATCCATCGATTGCCATGACGGCCCAGTGTAGCGAAGCCGGCGGTCCGGCGGCGAAAGCGGCGACAAGTTACGCCTCGTTCGCCGCCGCCGCGGGATCCGCAGGGCCGTCAACTTTCAGTCACAAGCTGTAGTACATGTCGTACTCGATCGGATGCGTCGTCATGCGAAAGCGCGTGACCTCCTCCATCTTGAGCGCGATGTAGGCATCGATCATGTCATTGGAAAAGACGCCGCCGCGCGTGAGGAACTCGCGGTCGCGAGCGAGGTTGTCGAGCGCCTCGTCGAGCGACGCGCAGGGATGCGGAACCTTCGCCGCTTCTTCCGGCTCGAGGTCGTACAGGTTCTTGTCCATCGGGTCGCCTGGATGGATCTTGTTCTGGACGCCATCGAGGCCCGCCATCAGCATCGCCGCAAAAGCCAGGTACGGATTCGCAGTCGGATCGGGGAAGCGCACTTCGATGCGGCGTCCCTTCAAATTGCTCACATACGGGACGCGAATCGCAGCCGAGCGATTGCGCGCCGAATAGGCGAGGTTGATCGGCGCCTCGAATCCCGGCACGAGCCGCTTGTACGAGTTCGTGCCGGGATTGGTGATCGCGTTCAGCGCCTTCGCGTGCTTGATGACGCCGCCGATGTAATAAAGCGCGAACTCGGACAGGCCCGCATAGCCGTCGCCCGCGAACAGATTCTTTTCGCCCTTCCACACCGACTGATGGCAATGCATGCCGGAGCCGTTGTCGCCGACGATCGGCTTCGCCATGAACGTGGCGGTCTTGCCGAACGTCGCGGCGGTGTTGTGCACGGCGTACTTCAAACGCTGCATCCAGTCGGCGCGCTGCACGAGCGGCGCGAAGCGCGTGCCGATCTCGCACTGGCCCGCGGTCGCGACTTCGTGGTGGTGCACTTCGACCTCGACGCCCATCTCCTCGAGCGCCGTGCAGATCGATGACCGCACGTCTTGTAGCGAATCCACAGGCGGCACTGGGAAGTAACCGCCCTTGACCGTCGGCCGGTGCCCCATGTTGCCGCCCTCGGCCTTCTCCGCCGACGACCACGCGGCCTCGCTCGAGAAGATCTTGCAATAGCTGCCCGACATGTCGACCGACCACTCGACTGCATCGAACACGAAGAACTCTGGCTCAGGACCGAAGTAGGCGACGTCGCCGATGCCGGTCGACTTGAGATACGCCTCGGCACGCTTCGCGAGCGAGCGCGGGTCACGCTCGTAGCCCTTGCCGTCGGACGGCTCGATGACGTCGCAGGTGATGTTGAGCGTCGTCTGGTCGACGAACGGGTCGATGTAGGCCGACGCGGCATCCGGCATCAGCAGCATGTCGGAGGCTTCGATGCCCTTCCAACCAGCGATCGACGATCCGTCGAACGCGTGGCCGTCTTCGAACTTGTCTGCGCCGAAGTATTTCGCCGGCACCGACACGTGCTGCTCCTTGCCGCGCGTGTCGGTGAAGCGGAGGTCGACGAACTTCACCTCCTTGTCCTTGATCGTCTTCAGTACGTCGGCGCCAGCTGTGGCCATGGAGTCTCCTCGTTAGACAAAATGCGAAGAAATGCGACGGCGCGGGCAAGCCGCCGCCGTCGGTTCGTTGCAACCGAGCCCCGGGTTTAGCGATAAGCGTGCCGCCGGACTGTCTCGTGCAAGTGCCCGGCCCGACTGCGCTTTTCGGCGCCGGACCGACGCGAGCCGCTATGGTAACGCACCGCTTGGGTGCGCGGAATGCTTCAAAATGGGGCGGTGGGGCGCGACGACGCGCCGCTTCGGCCGTCACGCCATGCGCTCGACCCGATGAACGCGATTCGCCGGCGCGGCGTAGTCCTCCGGCCAATACTCGACGAGCGGCGTGATCACCCGTTCGAAACGGTGAAGAACGAAATCGCGCGCGAGCTGCGCGCCGTCGGTCACCGTGACATCGCACACGGCTTCGCGGTCGTTGCCGATCAGTCGGTTGATCGTGAACTGCCACCGGCCATGGGCCGGATACTCCTGATTCATGCGCGCGAAGTTGTCGCCGCCTCGGATGCGTTCCGGCGATTGCGGCCAGTCGAGCATCAAATCGGGACCGAGTATCTCTTCAGAACTCTCGCGCCATCGCGACCGGCGTATCGCTCGACATCGCTCGGGGATCGACCGCCGCTGGATCAGGGATAGAACAGGAACACGCGATACCCCGACTGCGTCGTCGCGCTCGCGTCGAGGAAAAGCTTGAACGCGACTTCGCCATTGCCCGGAATGCCCGACGGGATGTCAGCCGTCCCGCTGGCGTAGTCGTCGGGCGCGAGCGCCCGGCGCACGACGACGCGATCCTGCGAGTCGGTGAGCGTGAACTCGATGTGCGGGTACTGCACGGGAAAGGCCGCGCGGTTGCGCACCGTTGCCGTCAGCATCAACAAGCCCTTGTGCGCGGCGTCGGCCTGCAGGTCCGATGCATCGATCGACAAGCCCGCGATCTGCCGCAGCGGCCCGATCGCGCAACCGGCCAGTGCGCAGAGTCGCGCGTACATCGGCCGCGTCGACGGAAGATGCGCGGCGATGACGTCGCGATAGTGCCAACCGATCTGCGCGATGAGCGCCGCAATCAACGCAACGATCGTCACGACGAGGAACGCAGTGCGGCGCGGCGAGCGCTTCTTCGGGCGGTCCCACGCGAACCGATGGTCGTAGTCGACGACGTCATCGTCGGCGTGCGGCGCAACCTTCGGCGTCGCGGCCGGTTTAGCGTCGGTCTTCGACGCCGGCGTGGCCGGCGGATTGACGGGCTCGAGCGCGGCGGCGCTGCGCAACGTGATCGTCAGCGGGCCGTTCGCCTCGTCGTCCATCGGCGGCGGCCCGTCGTGCGCAACGGGCGCGAGCTGGATCAGGTTGGCGCTGCCATCGAACACTGTCCGACAATGGCCGCAGCGCACCTGCCCCATGCGCATCGAAAGCTGCGCCGGCGTGACGCGGAACACCGTCTTGCATTCCGGGCAGCGCGTGTACTTTTCGTCGGCCATCGGGGTTCGGCGACTGAAGCTTCGCGTCATTCAGCCACGACGCACGCCGTCAAGCAGGATCCAGTCGTCGCTCGCGCGCCACGTCGCGAGTCTAAACCACGGCGAGTAAGCAATCACCACGGCCTCGCGCTGCGCGTCGAGCACGCCGGCGAGCGCGAGGCGGCCACCGGGCCCGACGTGCGACGCAACGACCGGCGCCAGAGCCACGAGCGGGTTGGCCAGGATGTTTGCGACGACGATGCCGAATTGCCGTTTCGCAAGACGCTTCGCAACGGTGAACGTCGCGTCAACGCCGTTGTTGCCGGCGTTGTTGCGTGCCGTTGCCAGTGCCACGTCATCAATGTCGGTCCCGACCACCGTTCTCGCTCCGAGCTTCGCCGCCGCTATGGCAAGAATCCCCGAACCGCAACCGTAGTCGAGCAGCGTTTCACCGACGGTGACGTGCTCGACGAGCCATTCAAGGCACAGCCGCGTCGTCGGATGCGTGCCGGTGCCGAACGCCAAGCCCGGATCGAGGCGGAGGATCCGGCCAGTCGGCGGCGCCTCGCACCACGTCGGCACGATGGTCAACGCGTCGCCGATCATCACCGGGCCGTACTGCGCCTGCGTCGCGCGAACCCAGTCGCGGTCGTCGATCGATTCGATCGCATGCGGCAGCACCGTCTTGTCGAGGTCGCGCGCCGCCGACGCGAACGCGTTGCCGACGTCGACATCGTCGGCAAAGAGCACCTGAACGCGCGAACGAGGCCACGCACGCGCGGCCGTCGCGCCGGGCTCGTCGAACTGCGCCGACTCTTCCGCGGTGTCGGCGTCGGCGTCGCTCGCGTCGACCGACATCGCGCCTGCGGCGATCAGCGCATCAGTCCAAGCCTCGACATCCTCGCCGCTTGCAGTGAATCGCAGCAGGATGAATGACACCGGTCAGCCGCGGCTTAAGCGACGGGCGATCAGCCCTTGCCGCCGCCGCGCTTCGCAAGCCGATCCTCGAGATAGTGGATCGACGTGCCGCCGCGCACGAACTTGTCGTCCGCGAGCAGATCCTGGTGCAGCGGAATGTTCGTGCGGATGCCTTCGACGACCATCTCGGAGAGCGCCACGCGCATCCGGCACAGCGCCTGATTTCGCGTGTTGCCGTACGCGATCACCTTTCCGATCATGGAGTCATAGTGCGGCGGCACGAAATAGTTTGTATACGCGTGGCTGTCGACGCGGATGCCGGGCCCGCCAGGCACGTGCCACGACGTGATGCGCCCGGGCGACGGCACGAACGTGTACGGATCCTCGGCGTTGATGCGGCACTCGATCGCATGGCCGCGCTTCTGCACATCGCGTTGGCGGAAGCCGAGCTTCTGGCCGGCCGCGATCCGGATCTGCTCGGCCACGATGTCGATGCCGGTCACCGCCTCGGTCACCGGATGCTCGACCTGCACGCGCGTGTTCATCTCGATGAAGAAGAACTCGTCGCCCTGGTAGAGGAACTCGAACGTCCCGGCGCCCCGGTAGCCGATGCGCCTGCACGCATCCGCGCAACGATCGCCGATCTTGGTCAGCGCGCGCGCGTTGACGAACGGCGCAGGCGCCTCCTCGATGATCTTCTGGTGCCGCCGCTGCATCGAGCAGTCGCGCTCGCCCAGCCACACCGCATTCTTGTGCTCGTCGGCGAGCACTTGGATCTCGATATGGCGCGGCTCGATCAGGAGCTTCTCGATGTACACCGCCGGGTTGCCGAACGCCGCCTGCGCCTCGGATCGGGTCAACGCAACCGCCGCGGCCAGCGCGCCTTCGGTGTGCACGACGCGCATCCCGCGTCCGCCGCCACCGCCCGACGCCTTGATGATCACCGGATAGCCGACCGATCGGGCGATGCGGATCGCTTCCTTCGCGTCTTCGGGAACCTCGCCGTCGGAGCCGGGCACGCACGGAACGCCGGCCTTGTGCATCGCGGCCTTCGCGCTGACCTTGTCGCCCATCAGGCGGATCGTGTCCGGCCGCGGTCCGATGAACACGAAACCGGATCGCTCGACCTTCTCGGCGAAGTCCGCGTTCTCCGAGAGAAAGCCGTACCCCGGATGGATCGCCTGCGCGTCGGTCACTTCGGCCGCAGCAATGATCGCGGGGATGTTGAGATAGCTTTGCGCCGAAGGCGCGGGCCCGATGCAGACCGACTCATCCGCCAGCCGGACGTACTTGGCGTCGCGGTCGACCTCCGAATGCACGACGACCGTCTTGATGCCCAGCTCGCGGCACGCGCGCTGGATGCGCAGCGCGATCTCGCCGCGATTGGCGATCAGGACCTTGTCGAATTCGGGCATCAGGAGTCCGGGACAGGAGTCAGTAACGGCGCATCACGCCGATACGCCGATTACGGGCTGCGTTCCGAGCGGCCTATGCGAGGAGGAACAGCGGCTGGCCGAACTCGACCGGCTGCCCGTTCTCGACGAGGATCGCCTTGACCCTGCCCGCTGCGTCGGCCTCGATCTCGTTCATGAGCTTCATCGCCTCGACGATGCACAACGTGTCGCCTTCCTTCACCGCGTCCCCGAGTTCGACGAATGCTTTGCCGCCGGGTGACGCCGCGCGATAGAACGTGCCGACCATCGGGCTCTTGACGACGTGCCCTTCGGGCGCCGCAGGCGCCTGCGGCTCGGCTGGTGCGCCGGCGGTCAACCCCGCGGGCGCCAAGGCGACGTGGGCCGTTGCCGGGGACTGCACCATCAGCGCCTGTCCCGAGGCCGTCACCGATCGCGTAATGCGAACCCGCTCCTCCCCCTCCTGGATCTCGAGCTCGGCGATCCCCGACGTTTCGACCAACTCGATCAGCGTCTTGAGCTTCCGCAAGTCCATGCGGGCGCATTGTACCGACTTTTCGAATCCCGGCTGATTACCGCAGAAAGCGAAAGTAGCCGACTATTTGACCGAACTTACCGCCTGTTCGATGATCCGTTCCAGCTGCTTTTCGCTGACCGGACCGAGCTGCGTGAGCAGCACCTCTCCTTGACGTCCCACGACGATCGTGAACGGCAGTGCCGAGACTTTGTTCCCCAGCGTCTTCGATAGCTCCATCGCGCCGTAACCCCCGAGCAACGCCGGGTAATTAAGGCCGATCTCGCGCGAAAACCGGCGCACCTTGTCGACATCGTCGATGGCGATGCCGACGAACTGCAGGCCCTTTGCGCCGTGCTCGGATTGCGCCTTGATGAAGAGCGGCATTTCTTCGCGGCACGGCGCGCACCACGTCGCCCAGAAATTTACGACGAGGATCTTGCCGCGCCACTGCCCGAGCGGTTGCGACGCGCCGTCGACGTCGGGTAGCGCGACCTGAAGCAGCGTACTGGCATCGCGCGGCGGCGACGCACTGCGCATCCACCACGCCGTACCGATGCCTGCTGCGAGCGCGAGAATCGCGGCGGCCGTGATGACGAGCGTCAGGCGACGACGTTCCAATGCCGCCGACACCTACTTGAACCAGCCGCGCTTGCCCGTCGTCGCGTCGACGAGCGGCCCCGGCTTGCCGTCGGTCGCGGGCACGGTGAGCGTCACGCGCTGCGTATGCGGGGGGTAGCAGACGCCTGCGTCGGCGCAGCCCTGCGATTGCGCGCGCAGCGTGATCGACTGACCGGCTGCCTTCCCAATGGGCACGCGCACGACCAGCCGATCGCGATAGGTCTCGACGCGACCGAAGAACTCGTCGTCCTTGAGCTTTCCCGGCGGCAGCGCGGCGGGCAGCGCTTCGTTCGCCGGTTCGAGAACGAAGGCGATCTTGTCGCGATACAGGTAATAGCCCTTCGCGATGAAGAAGTTTGCTTCGAGCGTTTGCGTGTCGAGTACGCGAGCGGCGAAACGGAACGCCTCGTCGGGCGGCAGAAGTTTCGCTGCGATTCCGGCGGCCTCGACGGGCGGGAAAAACCACGCCGCGCCGACGAGCGTCGTCATCAGCACGACAAGCGCCTTGCGTCTGCATGGCCGGTTCAGCGCCGCGTTTGCGTATCGATCCATGCGAGATAGGCAGGGGATCCGTCGGAAATCGGGACCGCGACGATCTCCGGAAGTTCGTACGGATGGCGACCGCGGATCGCCTCGCTCGCCGCGCCGAACAGGTCGAGCCGGGTTTTCGCGGTCAACGGCACCTCCCGGGCTGTTTCGATCGCGCCCTGCCAGTGATACATTGATTCCACCGGCGCACCCACGGTGACACAGGCCGCCAGCCGGTCGGCGAGAAGCGCCTGCGCGACGTTTCGCGCGGAATCCTCGTCGGGCAGCGTGGTCAGAATGAGGATGTGCGACAAGGAGCGTTGAATGCGGTTGCTGGTGCTGCTGATTCTAATAGCCTTTCCGGTCGCGGACCTGTACGCGACCGTGCGCTTCGCGCAGTGGACCGGCGTGCCGGTCTGGGTGTGGCTCTCGATCTCGGTGATGTCGGGGCTTTTGCTCCTGCGCAACGAGCGGACCGCGTTTCGCAGTCACGTCCTCGCCGCATTGCATGGCGAGCAGTCGATCTTCCGCGGCGTCGTGGACAGCGGTCGCAAGGTTCT
>DATLNR010000119.1:0-16640 GCA_035536655.1 Casimicrobiaceae bacterium | reverse complement strand
GGAGCGTGGGGGTCGTTTCATCCTAGTGCGCAGGGCGTGGCGCGAGCAGCCGGCGAGGGGTCCCACGCGTTGTGTGCGTGGGGATCGCGGCGTCGCGAGTCGACACGCGAAGCCTGGATGTCGTTTCATCCTAGTCGCGCGGGGCGCCTCAAGCGACTGACCGCGCCCCCTCGCGAGGCAGCGAAGCCGAAGGAAATGAGGCGAGCGTGGGGGTCGTTCATCCGGTCAATCGGCGGCCATGCCGACGGTATTCGCATTGGCGGCGAAGCGCGGACGCTCGCCCGCATGCGTCAAGTCGATGAACGACTTCTTCATGTCCCACGCGCCGGTCGGGCAGCGCTCGGCGCACAGGCCGCAATGCAGGCAGACATCCTCGTCCTTGACCATCACGCGACTGGTCTTCAGTTCCGTCGAAACGTACAGGTCTTGCGACGCGTTGACAGCGGGCGCCGTCAGCCGCGTTCGCAGATCGGCTTCCTCGCCGTTCACCGTGAAGCTGATGCAATCCATCGGGCAGATGTCGACGCACGCATCGCATTCGATGCACAGCTTGTCGGCGAACACCGTCTGCACGTCGCAGTTGAGGCAGCGCTGCGCTTCCTGCCAAGCAAGCTTCGCGTCGAAGCCCAGCTCGACTTCCATGCGGATGTTCTTCAGCGCGATCACCGTGTCGCGCAGCGGGACCTTGTGGCGCTTGTCCGGCGTGATCGCGTTGTCGTAGCTCCACTCGTGGATGCCCATCTTCTGGCTCACGAGGGAAAACGTCGGCGGCGGCCGCTGCCGGATGTCTTCGCGCCGACAGAACTTGTCGATCGAGATCGCTGCATCGTGCCCGTGCGCGACCGCCCAGATGATGTTCTTCGGCCCGAACGCCGCATCGCCGCCGAAGAACACGCCGGGCCGCGTCGCCATCATCGTTACGCGATCGACGATGGGCATCCCCCATTTGTCGAACTCGAGGCCGATGTCACGCTCGATCCACGGAAACGCGTTCTCCTGCCCTACGGCGACGAGCACGGCGTCGCACTCAAAGACGACTTCCGGCTCGCCGGTCGTCACGAGCTCGCGTCTGCCGTTCTCGTGGCGCGCAGCGACCTTATCGAACGCGACGCCGGTCAGACGGCCGGCGTCGTGCAGGAAACGCGTCGGCACGAGATAGTTGTGAATCGGGATGCCCTCGTGCATCGCGTCTTCCTTCTCCCACGGCGAGGCTTTCATCTCGTCGAACCCGGAACGCACGACGACGTGCACTTCCTCGCCGCCCAGGCGGCGTGCGCTGCGGCAACAGTCCATCGCCGTATTGCCGCCGCCGAGCACGACGACGCGCTTGCCGATGCGATCGACATGGCCGAACGACACCGACGACAGCCAGTCGATGCCGATATGGATGTTCTTCGCCGCTTCGACGCGGCCGGGGATCGGCAGCTCGCGGCCGCGCGGCGCACCGCTGCCGACGAACACCGCGTCGAAGCCTTCGTCGAGCAGCGCTTTCAAGCTCGTCACGTCGACGCCGCCGCGGAAATCGACGCCGCCGTCGAGGATGTAGCCGACCTCCTCGTCGATGACGACATCGGGAAGCCTGAACTTCGGGATCTGCGTGCGCATCATGCCGCCGGCGAGCGCATCGCGGTCGAACACGACGCAGTGATAGCCGAGCGGCGCGAGGTCGCGCGCGGCCGTCAACGATGCAGGCCCCGCGCCGACAAATGCGATGCGCTTGCCGTTCGTGATCGTCGCCTTCGCGGGCAACCGATCGCGGATGTCGTTCTTGAAGTCGGCAGCCGCGCGCTTCAGCCGGCAGATGGCAACCGGCTCGGGCCGTGTCGTCGTCCGGCGATGCTCGATCGATCCTTCCTCGACGCGCGTCCGCCGGCATGCAGGTTCGCATGGGCGATCGCAAGTGCGCCCGAGAATGCCGGGAAAGACGTTCGACTTCCAGTTGACGAGATACGCGTCGTCGTAGCGCCCTTGCGCAATCAGACGGATGTACTCGGGAACCGGCGTGTGGGCGGGGCACGCCCATTGGCAATCGACGACCTTGTGGAAATAGTCGGGGTCGGCGATATCGGTAGGCTTCAAGCGGCGGATTCTTTGGGTGACCGGCATGGATGCTACGCCACCCCGCGTCGTCCCGAAAGGCGCGGCCCGAACGGAGACGTCGCCGTCGTGCAGATTTCGCAACGATTGCTGCGTTGCAGCGTCCTTCAGTATTGCGCGCAGCTGCGAAGACCGGCGAACGGATCATGCCGCTCGGGTCGATAAAAGTTGCGGAATTTCGAATGCGCAAGTCGCGGCGGTGTAGCCCACGAACTGCCGCGCAGCACGCGGTGGTCGTGAAACCACGGTGCCGAGTACGCTTCGTACGGATCCGGCACGAAACCGGGATATGGGGCGAACGGCGTGGCGGTCCACTCCCACGCAATGCCGCGACCGGATAACCGCTCGCTTGTTGCGGCTTTTTCCCATTCCGCTTCACTCGGCAGCCGGCGTCCCGCCCATGCGCACCAGGCCTCGGCTTCGAACGCGTTGACGTGCTCGACCGGCTCGTCGGCAGCAAGAGGAAGCCAGCGTTCGAAGCGCCGCTTTTCGAATCCGCCGCTTGTCCGTCGCCACCATGCCGGTGCCTGGCGTTGCGCCGAACGAAGCCACGCACGTCCTTCGTTGCTCCACAGACCGGGCGTCATGTAGCCGCCGGCTTCGACGAACTCCGCGAACTCGACGTCGGTCACGCAACGGCGCGCGATGCGAAACGCCGGCACGTCGACGTCGTGCGCGAACTTCTCGTTGTCGAACACGAAGCGGCGCTCGTCGTCGTTGCGTTCGCTGCCAAGACGAATCGCACCGCCGGGAATCGCGATGTCGCCGGATTCGTCGAACAGCGCCGGCTTTCGGCTCACGTTCGAGGGCGCAGGCAGCCCCAGCGACTGCAGCGTCATCAGCAGCGCTTCGCCGTGCATGTCCTCGTGGTAGAGCGCAAGCTCGAAAAAGTAGCGATGCGCGCCATCGCTGCGCTGCAGCGCGGACAGCGTGTCGTCGAGCGTCTGCGCGAGGTAATCGTGGATGCCTGCGAGGCTCGGCAACCGGAGGTCCCAGCGCGTCGCATGCGGGACGCTGCCGGAATCGAAGAAGCTATCCGCATCGCGCAATCGCGACGACGTTGTCACGCCGCGCGGATCATCGCGCCGGTATCGTCGGCACCAGAACTCCTGGAACCATCCGAGGTGGCCGAGCTCCCACAGCGCGGGGTTGACGGTCGGAAGCCTGGGAAATTCGCGCTCCGCATCGGTCAGGTGCGCGTAAAGGCCGAGCGTATACTCGCGCGCCTCGCGCAACGCTCTGGCGATGTCGTCGATCGATCGGGGCGCCGATCGCGCCGTGGTCCTTGGAATGTCCGCTGCTGCCGCGCCCACGCTCCTCCTCGTCACGCCGTATCTTGCCGACGCGAACAACGGCAACTGGCGAACCGCTGAGCGCTGGTCACGATTGCTAGCGCCGACATATCGGACAATTTTACAGAGCGCCGATGCGGCGGCCGCGGATGGAACGCCGATCGCGATGATTGCGTTGCACGCGAGGCGAAGCCGTGCGGCGATCGAGCGTTGGAAGCGCGAGTGCCTGCAACGTCCGCTGATTGTCGTGCTGACGGGCACCGACTTGTACCGCGACTTGCCGCAAGGCGACGTTGCGACACGCGACTCGATCGCCGACGCGGACCGGCTGATCGTGCTGCAGGAGGATGCGATCGCGCATCTGCCGCGCGACGCACGGCGCAAAGCCGACGTGGTCTATCAGTCGGCGCGCTCGCTCACGCCCGTCGAACGCAAGGCCGCGAGCCGGCTCAACTGCGTATTCGTCGCGCATCTGCGCGCCGAGAAGGATCCGCAGACGGTGTTCGAGGCATGGCGGCGAGTTCCGCGCGACATACCGGCGACGCTCACGATCATCGGTGGCGCGCTCGACAGCGCACTGGCGGACGCGGCGCGCGCGCTGGTTGCCGATGATCCGCGCGTGAAGTGGCTCGGCAATCGGCCTCATGCGGCGACGCGACAGGCGATTCGCCGGGCGCACATCCTGATCGTTGCCTCGAAAATGGAAGGCGGCGCCAACGTCGTCGTCGAAGCGATCACGAGCGGCACGCCGGTCCTCGCAAGCCGCATGTCGGGCAATCTCGGCATGCTTGGCGGCGATTACCCGGGCTACTTTCCGGTCGGCGATGCGGATGCCCTGGCCGCCGTTGTAATTCGGGCACGGCACGACCGCCGATTCCTGTCGAGGTTGTGCAACGCCGCCGCGAAGCGAGCCTACCGCTTCGCGCCCGAGGCGGAGCGCGCGGCGCTGCTGACCTGCGTCGAGCGGGCCACGGTCAGGGGGCACCGGTAGAATCCCGATGCAACAACCATGGATTTGCCACGCTCATGAACGCTCCCGATCGCAACGCGCTTCGTCTCACCTCGTTCTCGCACGGCGGCGGCTGCGGGTGCAAGATCGCGCCTGCCGTGCTGCGCGACATCATCGCCAAGACCGGCCCGACGCTGTTGCCGAAGGGCCTCTTGGTCGGCATCGAAACCGCGGACGATGCGGCGGTCTACCAGATCAACGAGACGCAGGCGATCGTCGCAACGACCGACTTCTTCATGCCAATCGTCGACGATCCGTTCGACTTTGGCGCGATCGCCGCGACCAATGCAATCTCGGACGTTTACGCGATGGGCGGAACGCCGCTGTTCGCGCTGGCGCTCGTCGGCATGCCGATCAACCAGCTGCCGATCGAGACGATCCGTCGTGTGCTCGAAGGCGGCGAAGCGGTTTGCGCCAAGGCCGGCATTCCGATCGCCGGCGGTCACACGATCGATTCGGTCGAGCCGATCTATGGCCTTGTCGCGATCGGACTCGTCGATCCGCGCAATCTGAAGCGCAACGTTGGCGCGAAGCCCGGCGATGCGCTCGTCCTCGGCAAGCCGATCGGCGTCGGTATCTTGAGCGCCGCGCTTAAGAAGGACCGCCTCGCCGGTGACGGCTACGCCCAGCTGATCGAAAGCACGACGAAGCTCAACACGCCGGGCATCGCGCTTGGGCGGATGGCTTCGGTGCATGCATTGACCGATGTGACCGGATTCGGGTTGCTCGGCCATCTGCTCGAGATCTGCCGCGGCTCCGACGTGGGCGCGCGCATCGACTGGCCGAAGCTTCCGCTGCTCAGCGGTGTCGCGGAGCTTGCGGCGGGCGGCGTGCTCACCGGCGCATCGGGACGCAATTGGGCGGGCTACGGCGATGACGTGACGCTCGATGCGAAGCTCGGCGATGCGGAGCGCGCGCTCCTCACCGATCCGCAGACGTCGGGCGGATTGCTCGTGGCCTGCGCGCGTGAAGCCGTCAATGACGTGCTGGCGATCTTCGCTCGCGAAGGGTTCGAACGCGCGGCGCAGATCGGTGAGATCGTCGCCGGTCCGTCGCGCGTGACCGTGCGGGCGTGACCCGCAACGCGCGGATCGCGGCGATCGCCGGTGCCGCGGCCATCGTTGCCGCCTCCGGCTTCTGGTTCTGGCAGCACTTCGCATCACGTGATGCGCAGATCGACGCGATCCATCGCGCGTGTCTCACCGAGTTCGCCGAGGGCGGCGCCAAGCTCAAGTCGGCGCTTCCGGGCGGCTTTCTCGCCGGGTTGTCCGAGCGGTTGGGCAAGATGGTGGACGGTATGAGCGGCAGCACCGCCGACAAGCTCTGCGGCTCGGTGCGCGATGCGTGCAAGACCGATTTCGACGGACGCATCTGCACGTTCGCACGCGATCGGTATTTGTAGGAAACGATGCCTGAGGGTCCCGAAGTCCGTCGCGAAGCGATGGCGCTCGCGCGCATCCTGGTCGACGAACCGCTGGTACGCGTCGAGTACCGGGTTCCACGACTTGCGCCTCGCGCTCGTATGCTCGAGAACGCGCAGGTAAAAAGCGTTACGTCGCACGGCAAGGCGATGCTGATCGCGTGGTCGAACGGCCTCACGCATTACAGCCACAACCAGCTCTACGGGAAATGGCGCGTCGTCACAGCGCCTCGGCTGCCGCGGCTGCTCGAGCGTCACGAACGCTCGATTCGCGTCGTGCTCTCGACCGCAGACGATGCGGCGGCGTTGCTCTCCGCGACACAGATCGAGTTGTTGACGGCTCGAGAGCTTGCGAAGCAACCGTATCTCGCAAGCCTCGGTCCCGACGTCCTCGAACGGTCGACCACCGTTGCGATCGTCGAGCGGCGGCTGCGCGACCCCGCATTCGCGCGCCGACAACTCGGTGCGCTGCTGCTCGACCAGCGTTTCCTGGCGGGGCTGGGGAATTACCTCCGCAGCGATATTCTTCATGCGAGCGGCCTGCGCCACCAAATGCGACCGCAGGACTTGAGCGATCAAGCGCGCAAGCGTCTTGCGCGAGCCGCGGTCGAGTTGCCGCGCTTGAGCTTGAAGACCGGTGGCATCACCCAGGATCCGTCGCTGACGCGGGTCCTGACGAGGCAGGGTATCGCACGCGGCGATCTGCGATTCCGCGTCTATGGTCGCTCGGAAAAACCGTGCTGGATCTGCGCGACGCCGATCCGACGCGTGAACGCAGGGGGGCGCGGCATCTACTACTGTCCCAAATGTCAATCGGACGAAGGCTTACGGCGACGCACCTGATCCAGCGCGGCCGAAGATTCGTATAGGGTAGCGAATCCGTTCCAACGATCGAACGACAACGATGGGTCAAGCCACGTCGAAGAACGTTCCGGCACCGGCGTTCTCACCCCTGCAGGCGCGCTACGCCGCGGTGCGGGCGCGGTCGATCGCGTTGACCGCGCCTCTTTCCGCCGAGGACTGCGTCGTACAGTCGATGCCGGACGCAAGCCCGGTGAAATGGCATCTCGCGCACACGACGTGGTTCTTCGAGACGTTCGTGCTGGCGCCGCACGTACCCGACTTTCGCGCGTTCGACGCATCGTTCAAGGTGCTGTTCAACTCGTACTACAACGCGGTCGGCGACAAGCATCCGCGTCCGCAACGCGGCCTGCTGACACGGCCTATGCTTGCGCGCGTGCGCGAGTACCGCGCGCATGTCGACGCAGCGGTCGAGCGCCTCGCTGCGCGTGACGGTCCGCATGTCGAGCTGATCGAGCTTGGCCTCGAGCACGAGCAGCAGCACCAGGAGCTGATCGTCACCGACGTCAAGCACCTGCTCTCGTGCAATCCCCTGAAGCCGGCGATGTTGCCGGCATGGCCGTTGACGCCGATTGCAGGTCGGCAGGCTGGTTGGGTCGCGCATCCGGGCGGCATCGTGGAGATCGGTGCGGACCTCACAGGATTCGCGTTCGACAACGAGCGTCCGCGACATCCGGCGTTGCTCGTGCCGTTCGAGGTCGCGACGCATCCGGTGACGCACGGGGACTTCGAGGCGTTCATCGACGATGGCGGATACCGGCGACCCGAGCTGTGGCTCTCGCTCGGCTGGGACGCCGTCGTTGCGAACGGCTGGCAGGCGCCGATGTACTGGGAACGACGCGACGGGGCATGGTGGACGTACACGCTGCGCGGGTTGGTGGAGATCGATCGCAACACGCCCGTCACGCACGTCAGCTACTTCGAGGCCGAGGCGTACGCGCGCTGGGCCGGTGCACGGCTTCCGACCGAGTTCGAGTGGGAAGCGATCGCGGCCGACGAGGCGATCGACGGCAACTTCGCGGAGAGCGGCGCGTTGCATCCGCTTGCGCCGCGTACGCCCGCGCGGCCCGGCAAGCCCGCGCAGCTCTACGGGGACGTCTGGGAGTGGACGCAGTCGAGCTACGCTCCGTATCCAGGCTTTCGTACGGCCGACGGCGCGATCGGCGAGTACAACGGCAAGTTCATGTGCAACCAATACGTGCTGCGCGGCGGGTCGTGCGCAACGCCGCGTTCTCACATCCGCGCGACGTATCGCAATTTTTTTCCGCCCGACGCGCGGTGGCAGTTCTCGGGAGTGCGGCTTGCGCGGGACGCGAACTGAGCGCGAGCCCTACTGCGCGAAGAAGACCGCGAAATCCTTGTCCGCATCCTGCCAGCGCTTGACCGTCGCAAATCCGGCGCACGCGATCAGCATCTCGAACTCGTCCGGCGCGTACTTGTACGAGTTTTCGGTATGAATCCGTTCGCCGCGCTTGAAGACGCGCGATTCGCCATCGATCGTGACGACCTGATCCATCAGCGACTCGAGATGCATCTCGACGCGACTCTCGCGCTCCGCATACAGGCCGACATGCGCGAACGCCGTGGGATCGAAGTCGCTCGCGAGCACGCGGTTGACGTGATTCAGCACGTTGCGGTTGAACAGCGCCGTGACGCCGAGCGCATCGTCGTAGGCCGCCTTGATGCGCGCTGCGTCCTTCTTCGTGTCGACGCCGATCAGAAGACCGCTTCCCGGACTGGCGCAATGCAGTTGCACGCTGCGCATGAACTCGATCGCCTCCTCCGGCGTGAAGTTGCCGATCGACGATCCGGGGTAGAAGAACGTCGTCGGTCCGGTGTCGAGATCGCCGCCGAGGTCGAGCCCCGCGGTGAAATCGGTGACGACGCCGTGAAGCGGAATCGACGGAAACTTCGTGGCAAGACGCGCAAGCGTCCGCTCGATCGCCTCGTGCGCAATGTCGACGGCCAGATAGCGGGAGGGCGCAACGTACGGGAGCCACGCTTCTGCCTTGGCCCCGTCGCCGGCACCCAGGTCGACGAACTGCGTGCGCTCGCCGATGCAATCGGCGATCTCGGCGCGATACTCCTCGAAGATCGCGCGCTCGGTGCGCGTCGGGTAGTACTCGGGCAGCTCGCAGATCGCGCCGTACAGCGCGCAGCCGAGCGGGTCGTAGAAGTATTGCGGCGGGATCGAAGCGGGATGCGCCCGCAGCGCCGCCGCGAGCATGCGTCGCTCGGCTTGCGGATCGCGAATCAGTCGATCGGTGATGCCGGGTCTCTTCGCTTGCATGCCTTCGACGACGCTTAAAGGATCGTCGACCGATGATAGCGTGCCGCTTCACGCGCCGTTGTTGCGCCGAACCGCAGCGATCAGCAAAAGCTGCGATAATTTTGCGATGAATCGCCTCCTCCGAAACCTGTTGCCGGCCATCGTCGGCGTCTGCATCGCCTCGTCCGCGATCGCGGCGGGTCGGCTCGCGCCGGGCAGCGGCGACCCCGCGCCGGCGCTGGTGCTGAACGACCTTGACGGCCGCGAGGTCCGGCTCGACAACTTTCGCGGGCGTACTGTCGTAGTCAATTTCTGGGCGACATGGTGCGGACCCTGCGTCGCCGAGATGCCGTCGCTCTCGCGATTGCGTGACAAGCTCTCGGGCGTCGGTGTCGAGGTCATCGGTGTCAATCTGCAGGAGAACGCGGCGCGCATCCGCCCGTTTGCCGAAAAGCTCGGGCTCGACTTTCCGATCGTGCGCGATCACGACGGATCGGTGACCAAGGCTTGGAAGGCGACCGTGTTTCCCACGACGTATGTCGTCGGGCCCGACGGGCGGATTGCGCTCGTCGCGCTCGGCGAAGTCAATTGGGACGCGCCTGACGTGGCCGCGCGCGTGCGCGGCGTCGCGTCACGTCCCGGCGCGTTGCAAAAAAGCCCCAGAGCCGAACTCTTTCCCACACCCTTTCCAAAAGGATCGCTATGGATCGCCGCCGTTTCCTGACTGCCGCCGGGGCAGTTCCGATCGTTTCGCAGTTTCCGCTCAACGCGATCGCGCAGACGCGCTCGTTCACGCCGATGCCCGGCGAGTGGCGAACATTCGAAACCGTCACGCGGGTCGACGTCGCCAGCCCGGCGGGGTTAACGCAGGTCTGGATACCGGTGCCGCAGATCAATAACGAATGGCAGACGTCGGAGCCGTCGACGTGGACGACGAACGCCGCGCAGGCGCGTCTCGCGACCGACGCGTCGTCCGGCGCGCAGATGGTGCATGCAGTGTTCGCCGACAGTGAGAAAACGCCGTGGCTCGAGGTAACGAGCCGCGTACGCACGCAGGATCGCACCGAGGACTGGTCTCGAAAGGACCCGAACGTCGAACGCGAGCGCCTGGCGATGTACCTGCAACCGACCGAGCTTATGCCGATCGACGGCATCGTGCTGAAGACCGCGCGCGACGTGACGGGCAATCGGCGCAGCGACTTTGACAAGGCGCAGGCGATCTATGACTGGATCGTCATGAACACCTATCGAGAGCCGAAAGTACGCGGCTGCGGCGTCGGCGACATCAAGGCGATGCTCGAAACCGGCAACATGGGCGGCAAGTGCGGCGACATCAATGCGCTGTTCGTCGGCCTTTCGCGTGCGTCGCGCGTGCCCGCGCGCGACCTCTACGGCATCCGCGTGGCCCCCTCGAAGTTCGGCTACAAGGAGCTTGGCGCCGGATCGGCGGACATTTCGCGCGCCCAGCACTGCCGCGCGGAAGTCTGGCTCGCCGGACACGGCTGGGTTGCGATGGACCCCGCCGATGTCGGCAAGGTGATGCGCCTCGAAACCGCGGAGTGGCTGAAGACGACCAGCCATCCGGTCGTCGCGCCGGTCAACAAGGCGCTGTTCGGCGGCTGGGAAGGCAATTGGATGGCGTACAACGACGCGCACGACGTCGCGTTGCCGGGCTCGAAGGGCGCCAGGCTCGGGTTCTTCATGTATCCGGCGGCCGAGACGCGCGGCGAGCGCATCGACAGCCTCGATCCGGACACGTTCAAGTACAAGATCACGGTGCGCGAGATCAAGGGCGCGTGAGTTGATCGGGGCCGGGCGTGCGGCGCGCGCTCGGCCTCTACGGTTTCGACGATTTCGCGATCGTCGCGGGTCGCGATGCGGCTCGATCCGCCGGCAAGTCGGCCGCGTGGTATTTCGCCGATGAGGTCGTTGCGATTCCTCGCGAAGGGTTGCGTCTAAGCGAAATCGAACCCGGCGTTCGCGCGCTGCACGATCTGCGGCGTTTCGCCGATGCCCACGAAGACGTTCCGCTCGAGTGGCCACCGCTCGTATGGATGGGTGCGGCTGACGTCGTGCGCGATGCTCGCATCTCGGCCGATGCGTCGACATTGCACGCCCAGGACCGCTCGCTTCCGCTGACGCTGGTCGACAATCTGCCGCTCAACCAGTCGTGGTTCGACGCGACGTCCGCCGCGTTTTTTGCGAACGAAGCGGTGATGGCGCGGGGCACTGTCTCGGATGGCGGTTTCCAAGCGCGCGTGCTGTGGCCGGAGCGATTCACGCTCGGGCCGGTCGATCCGAGCGGCGACGACTTCGACCGCGCCAAACCGGCAGCATGGTTGCGAGCGCGGGTTCGAGAGCCGACGCAGTCGTTCGCTGCCCATACGTTTTGGCATCGCGAAGGAACCGAGCCGTGGGCCGGCAAGACGGTGCTCGCGTTCATCCTGAACGGCGCGCAAGGCGATGACGACGAAGCGCATGCCGGCCATTTCGCAATCGCGACCGGGCGGATTGCGGACGACGGCGCGATCGGCGACTGGCTCGTGGCGAGCTTCTACTCGCTCGACATCGTCAGCGAGAAGGGCATCATCGCGGCGCCCGTTCCGCTCGCGAACTACCAGGCCGATCTCAATTCCGGTCAATCCTGGTATCGGCCGACGTGGATCCTCGTAGCCGCGCTCGACAACGATCGTGCGCCGCGTCGCGTGCAGGCCGGATTGAACCGGATGTTCCTGCACTTCTGGCGGCACCAGATCACTTACTACCATCCGTTGGTGAACTGCACGAGCTTGTCGGTCGATACGCTGCGTGCGCTGGGCTTGCAGGTGCCGTTGCGCGGTCCGACGTCGATCGCGAAAGCGTGGCTTGCGCTCCCGTGGCTGTTGTTGCGCGAGCGCTCGGTCGAGAAGGCGAAGACGCAGTTCGACTATCTCGTCGCGGACCGCACGCGATTGTTGCCACAGATTGCGCTGGAAGCGGTGTTGGAAGCGCTCGTCGGGTTGACGCGAACTTCGCCGAGCGGAGGTGCGCTTGCGAATGAGATTGCGCATGACCTCGTTGCGCTGGCATTCATTCGCCTGCCGCAGTTTCCGTCGAGCCGGACCTCGGGCGGTCCGCCGGTCGCCTCACTCGACGAGTACCAGGCGCGGCTGCCGCGCGATCGCACGAAGATGAAGATCGTGCCCGTGCCGGCGCGGCCGTTCCCGGACGGGCTTCGTGACGATGATTTGTTGCCGGCGCTGCCGAAACCGTCCGACCTTGCGTTGCGTGCCTGGATCGGCGTGCCGGTCGCACTGCTTGCCGCCGTCCTGGTCGCCCTCGTGGCGTGACGCGAGAGACCTTGTCGACGACATCAACGGACCAGCGGGTTGCGCACCGTCAGGCCGGGAAATCTTCCGAAGTCCCGGTCCGCGGTCCACAATTCGCGCACGCCGTGCAGCCGACAGAGAGCGGCGACGCGCGCATCGTGCACCAGAGGTCCTACAATGCGACCGTCGATCAGCATGTCTTTCAGCTCGGGCCAGTAGCCGTCGACCTCGTTGAGCAGGACCAAGCTTGGCGATTCGAGCCACGCGTTGACCTGGTCGCTCGCCTTTGCCACCGACGTCGCCGGTTTGAAGATGCGCGGATGAGTGACGATCGCAACGAACTCGTGCAGGCACGGCCATGGAATCGCCCACGCGGAACGCGCTTCCGCAAGCTCGGCGACGCGGGCGCGAGCCGCGTCGTGCCACGGCGAGTCTCTTCGATGCGCGTAGACCAGGACGTTCGTGTCGAGCGCGATCATCCGCCGCGCTTGTCGTACACCAGCTCTCGAATGGCCTCCCACGACGCGCCGGCCAGATCGGTTTGCACCCCTTCCCCGTCGACGCTGCCGTCGCGCAGCTTGAAGCCGGTCGGTCGCTTTCGCTCATCCAGCACGCGGCGCAATGATTCGATGATCAGTTCGCGCAACGTTGTGTCGTGCCGCGCCGCAAGCTTTCGCGCCTCGTCCAGCAATGCGTCGGGAATCTCGACGGTTGTCTTCATATGGGTGTATGTATCATATTATACACCTCGATGTCAACTTGCCGCACGCACGTGCGCCGCGCCGGGCTGCCTATCGGCGCTCCACTCGCTTTCCGCAGTCTCGGCCCGATGCATTGCGGCCCGGCGCCGATCCGAGTGTTCAAGTCGAACCGGTTCATGGAATGCGCCACGGCTGCGCGTGTGTCGATCTTCCACTACTGGCAGGGGACGGCCGGCAAGGCGCGCTCGTAAGCTACGAAGTCGACGTGCTCGACAACTTCAGGCGCGCTGCCGGCGACGTCGACCGGATTCTCAAGGGCGCGAAGCCGGGCGATTTGCCGATTCACCCGCTTCGCGCTACAAGCTCGTCGTGACGGCAAAGGTGGCGGCAGACCTTGGCATCGTGCTGCCGGCTTCGTCGCTCCAGCGGGCTGATGAGGTGCTTCGATGATGGTCGGACGTCGCACGTTCCTGTTGGCGGTGGCGGCTCTCGGTTGGCCGCTTCCAACGAGAGCGCAATCGAAGGAACGCGTGCGCCGAATCGCCTGGCTCACGGCGTTTCCGAGCTTCGACGTGCAGCCGCAATACAAGGCGCTCAAGAGCGAGCTCGACAAGCTCGGCTGGGTCGACGGCCGCAACGCCGAGTTTCTGGAACTGCGCAGCGCCGAAGGACGAACCGATCGTCTCCCCGCGCTCGCGGCCGAACTCGTACGCGCTTCGCCCGACGTCATCGTGGTGCAGAGCGCTCCGGCCACGCGCGCCGCGATGGCGGCGACGACGGCGATTCCCCTCGTCATGAACGGCGTCGGCGACCCGGTGAACTACGGCATCGCGAAGAGCTACACCGAGCCGGGCGGCAACGTCACCGGAGCGAGTTATCTGGTCAACGAGTCGACGAAAAAAACGCTCGAGCTGTTGAAGGAGATCGCGCCGCCGATCACGAGCGTCGTCAACTTCATCAATCCGACGAACGAGGCGGCCGCGCCGGGGCTCGCCGATCTGCGCGCGGCGGCGCAAGTTCTTCGGGTGCGGATTGATCCGGTCGAAGTGAAGACCGCTGCGGACTTCGATGCGGCGTTCGCCTCGATCGTCAGCCACCGATCCGAGTCGATCCTGCTGTGGCCCGAGGCGCTCGTGCGATCGCAGCGCATGCGCATCGGACGATTCGCCGCCGAACATCGGCTGCCACTGGCCATCGTCGGCGGACCCACCCTTCTCGACGCCGGTGGCTTGCTGACCTATGGTCCTGCCACTGCCCAGTATTCGATATTGGTGGCACGCTATGTCGACCGCGTCCTTCGCGGCGCAAACCCGGCGAAGCTTCCAATCGAGCAACCGACGAAGTTCGAGCTCGGGATAAGCGTCGTTAGCGCAAAAGCACTCGGCATCGAGATTCCCGCGTCGGTGCTCGCGCGCGCGGACGAGGTGATCCGATAATCGGGCCGATTGCGCGAATGACAACCGACTCCGAACGCCGATGAACGACCGGGCCAGCACGCTCGTAGCGATTCCTACACGGGAAGACTCTGTGGTCGGGCGGTCGCGCAGCGGGCGGCTGTTCCTCAAGTACTTCATCCTGATTCTGGCGCTCGTCACCGGCGCGTTGCTGATCCCGAGCTCGATCTCGCTGTATTTCTCGTATCGCGAAACGCTCGATGCGCTTCACAACCTGCAGCAGGAGAAGGCGCTTGCTGCCGCGGGCCGCATCGAGCAGTACATCCAGCAAATCCAGAGTCAGGTGCGCGGGACGGCATTGCCGCACCTCGGTCCTGCCGACGTCGAGCAACGGAGGCTCGAGTACCTGAAGCTCTTGAAGCAGGTGCCCGATGTGACCGACCTCGCGTGGATCGGCGCGGACGGCTGCGAAAAGATGCAGGTCTCGCGACTCGCGATGGATGCAAGCGGCGAATGCCTGCGCAATCTCGCATCCGACGCTGCGTTCACATCGCCGCGCGCGAACCAGCCGTACTACGGACCGGTCGTGTTCCGCAAAGGCACCGAGCCGTTCATGCAGATCGCGGTGCGATCGTCGGGCGACAAGGGACCGGTCACCGTCGCCGACCTCAACCTCAAGTTCATGTGGGAGAACATCACGCGGATCCGCGTCGGCGAGCGCGGCAAGGCGTATGTCGTCGACCGCGCGGGATTCCTGATCGCCGATCCGGACATCGGGCTCGTGCTGCGCAAGACCGATCTGTCGGCGCTCGCGCACGTGCAGGCAGCGCTTGGCGCGAAGGGTCCGGAACAGGCTCGCGTCACCGTCACGCGTGACGTGGGCGGCAACGAAGTGTTGACCGCGTATGCAGGCATCGAGCCGCTCGGCTGGAAAGTCTTCGTTGAACAGCCTGCGGCGGAAGTGACGTCGCGCCTCAACGATTCGATCTGGCGAACCGGCGCGCTGCTGGTCGCGGGCCTGATCATCTCGGCGCTCGTCGCTTGGTTCCTCGCCCGTGGCATGGCACGGCCGATCCGCACGCTGCAGGAAGGCGCCCAGCGCATCGGGGCGGGCGACCTCGACCATCGAATCCAGGTCAAGACCGGCGACGAGCTCGAGGCGTTGGCGAATCAGTTCAACCGCACGTCGGCTCAGCTCAAGGAGTCCTATAGCGGGCTCGAGCGCAAGGTCGAGGCGAGAACCAGCGAACTCAAGCAATCGCTCGAGCAGCAGACGGCGATAAGCGACATTTTGCGCGTCATTTCGGCGTCGCCGACGGATGTGCAGCCGGTGATGAACGTCGTCGCCGAGCGGGCGGCGCACCTGTGCGGCGCGTCCTACGCGCGCATTCTGCTGATCGAGGGAGCGACGCTCAAACCGGTGGCGCAATACGCCGAGGGCGCGCTCAACAACGACCTGAAGACGGTCGACGTGCCGCTCGACCGCACGTCGCTGCTCGGCCGCGCCGCCATCGATCGGCGAACCGTGCACCTCGCCGACGTTGTCCCGCTGCTCGACAGCGAGTTTGCCAGCGCAAAAGTCAACATGCTGCGATTCGGCCTGCGCGCTGTTCTCGCCGTTCCATTGATGCGGGAAAGCGGCGCATATGGCGGGCTTCTGCTGGCACGCCAAGAGCCCGGCTTGTTCTCTCCGGACCAAGTCGCGCTCGTCGAAACGTTCGCGCGCCAGGCCGCGATCGCGATCGACAATGTGCGGCTGTTCAACGAGACGCAGGAAGCGCTCGATCGCCAGCGGGCATCCAGTGAAGTGCTGTCTGCGATCAGCAGCTCGGTGTCCGATACGAAGCCGGTGTTCGAAGCGATCCTGCAGAGCTGCGAACGGCTGTTCGAAGGAACGTTCATCGGCCTAATGCTGGTTCGCGACGGCATGTTGGAACCTGTGGCGATGCGCGGACCAGGTTCCGAAGAGTGGCGGAAGCAGTATCCGGCACCGGTCAGTCGCGAGTCGGTATCGGGTACGGCCATACTCGAGCGCCGGGTCCTCGAATTTGCCGACACCAGCGCGCCGAACGTTCCGCGACTCGCCAGGCAAGCGTCGGCGATCATCGGCAATCGCTCGATCGCGGCGGCACCGCTGATCATTGATGGTCGCGGCATCGGTGCCTTATGGGTCGGGCGGCCGGTAACGGGGCCGTTCGGCGAGAAAAACCTGGCGATGCTGAAGACGTTCGCCGACCAGGCGGTGATCGCGATCGAGAACGCGCGATTGTTCAACGAGACCAAGACCGC
>DATLNR010000118.1:0-22906 GCA_035536655.1 Casimicrobiaceae bacterium | reverse complement strand
GTGCGCGGCCTTCCCGATCGCGTCGAGCGCACGCCCGACGTCGTCGCTCGAACGTTGCACCTTCCATTGCGCGAATTCGGCGAGATGCTCGCGCATGAGCGTGGCGTCGGGCCGCGGCAACGCCTGCCGCTCGCCCGGCGTTTCGGGGACCTGATAGCGGTTCACGCCGACGATCGTCTGCTCGCCGCTTTCGACACGGTCCTGGAAACGCTGCGCCGACTCGCCGATCCTGCGCTGCACGTGACCGCTTTCGACGGCGCGATACATGCCGCCAAGCCCCTCGATCTCCGCCAGCACCTCCACGATCTTCGCCTCCATCTGGTCGGTCAGCGCTTCGACGTAGTGCGAGCCGCCAAGCGGGTCGATCACGTCGGTCAGGTGCGCTTCCTCGCGCAAGATGTTCTGCGTCGCAATCGCGATTCGTGCGCCGAACACCGTCGGGCACGACAGCACCTCGTCGTACGCATCCGTGTGCAGCGACTGCAGGCCGCCGAAGATGCCGGCCATCGCCTGAACGGCGACGCGCGCGATGTTGTTCAGCGGCTGCACGCGCGTCAGATCGACGCCCGACGTCTGCGCATGGAATTTGAACCGCCACGAACGCGGGTCGCGCGCCCCGAAGCGCTCGCGTGCGATGCGCGCCCAGATGCGGCGACCTGCACGCAGCTTGGCAATCTCCTCGAAGAAGCTGATCGACACGTCGAAGAAGAACGTGAAGCGCGGCAGGAAGTCGTCGGGTGCCATGCCGGCGGCGATGCAGTCCTCCGCGTACTGGATCGCCGACGCGAGCGCGAACGCCATCGCTTCGGCGGGTGTCGCGCCGGCTTGCTGCATGTGCTGGCCGACGACCGACAGGGGGTTCCACCGTGGAACGTTCGCGTTGCACCACTTGATATGGTCGATCAGGATCCGCCGCGCGCCAGGAAGCGCGATGCGGAAGAACATATGGTTCGCGACGTAGTGCGAGATGTAATCGCTCTGGTTCGACGTGCCGGTGATCTCGCGCCAGTCGACGCCGTTGCGCCGCGCCGTCTCGAGCATGAACGCGAGCAGCGTGAACGGCGACGGGTCGTTGAGCGAGCACGACGTCCGGGCGAGGTCGACGCCGTCGAGACACACGTGCATATGGTCGGCGCTGTTGACGACGGCGCCGCACGTGCCGAGGAGCTCCTCGTGCACCTCGTCCATGTCGTAGCCGCGGTACACCGAGTTGCACGGGATCAGGGAGACCGCGGTCGCGCCCTGATCGAGGATGTCGCGCAGCCGGGCGTTGTAGCTCTTCGGCGTGGAGAGGCCGATCAGCTGGCGCTGCGTCCACGTGCGGCCGCGATGCATCGTTGCGTAGATGCCTCGCGTGTAAGGATACTGTCCGGGGAACGCATGCTCCGCTGACGCTTCGCTTGCGCCGGCCGGCGTGTACAGCGGCGCGATCGGGATGCCCGATCGATTCGTCGGATCGACGGCTTGACCGACCTGGGCGCGGTACTCGCCTTCCCAGCGGATCTTCGCGTCGTCGAATGTCGCGGGTTCATTGTCGCGCAGCGGCAGGTTCATGCGTTCGGGCCCTTCATGCGACGGCGTAGCGCGCTTTGCGGATGCGCGTGGCGGCTTCGCGAACGTAATCGGAGATCTCGTCGAGCGCGGCACCGGGATGGAAGACGCGCGCGACGCCGCACTCGAGCAGCATCGTCTCGTCGTCGTCGGGCACGATGCCGCCGACGATGACGACGAGGTCGTCGAGGCCCGCTTCGCGCAGCGCCGTCATCAGCTTCGGGACGATCAGGTGGTCGGTTGCAAGCGAGCTGATGCCGATGACATCGACGTCCTCTTCCTGCGCGAGCTTCACGACCGTCGGGATGTCCTGCCAGGGCGGCGTGTAGACGACCTCCATCCCCGCGTCGCGCAGATGCGCGGCGACGATGCGGCTGCCGCGATCGTGGCCGTCGAGGCCGATCTTCGTCACCAGGACTTTCGGGCGGATCTCCATGGGTACTCAGCTCGTGCGAAGAAGTTGAACGAAACGACGCGCGATACCGGCCGGCGTGTCGCGACCGCCGCGATACCACGTCTGCGACCAGTTCAACGCGCCGAGGAGCATCAGCTTCAGCGTGCGCCGGTCGGTCGCGCGCGCGAACGGGAGCGCGGGAATCGCCTGCGCGAACTTGCGCTCATAGCCGTCACGCAGCGCCGTCAACTCGGCTGCGGTTTCGGGAACGTCATCGGGACGCACGCGAACGACCACCTGCGCGTAGTCACTGCCGGAAAGAAGCGTTTCTAGATGCGCGGCGCACGCGTTCTCCAGCCGCTCCCAGCCTTCGCCGCCTTTCGCGAGCGCGGCGTCGACGGCGGCGGTGATATGGGCGACCCCTTCCGCGTAGACCGCCACCAGCAGCGCCTCCTTCGACGGAAAGTGGTAGTACAGCGACCCGGCGAGCATGCCGCTCGCCGCGGCGATATCGCGCATCGACGTGGAGGCGTACCCTTTCTCGCGGAACTGCGCGGCGGCGGCGTCGAGCACCTGTCGCAGGCGGTTGTCGGAGCGGGGCGTGGGGCGGGCGAGCGTCGTCAAAAGCTAACGGTTGTTTGGTAAAGTGCTATGATCGCCGCTGGCCTGCACGATGTCAACGGGGCGCGCGAGATCGACGCGAGGAGGCGCGATGTCGGTGATGCATTTCGACGAGCTGAGAGCCCTTGGCGAGACCGCGCGCGAGCTTCCCGAGTCGCTGATCGTTTCGCTTCGCGAGCGCTTCGGTGAGCGCCTGTCGACGTCACGTGCAGTGCGCGAGCATCACGGCACCGACGTGTCTTCGTATCCGGTCGTGCCCCCGGACGGCGTCGTCTTCGCCGAATCGACGGATGACGTCGTCGACGCGGTGACGGCGTGCGTGCGCGATCGCGTCCCGGTGATCGCGTTCGGCACCGGGACGTCGGTCGAAGGCCATGTCCTCGCGCTGCGCGGCGGCGTGTGCATCGATGTCTCGCGGATGAACCGCGTGCTCGAGGTCAACGCCGCCGATCTCGACGCGCGCGTGCAGGCGGGCGTCACGCGCAAGGCGCTCAATGCGCATGTGCGCGACGCGGGGCTTTTCTTTCCGATCGATCCGGGTGCTGATGCGTCACTCGGCGGCATGGCGTCGACGCGGGCGTCGGGCACGAATGCCGTCCGCTACGGCACGATGCGCGAAAACGTGCTGGGACTCACCGTGGTGTTGCCTGATGGTCGCCTGATCAGGACCGGCGGGCGCGCGCGCAAGTCGGCAGCCGGCTACGACCTGACGCGACTCTTCGTCGGCGCCGAAGGCACGCTCGGCATCATCACCGAGCTCACGCTGCGGCTCTATCCGGTGCCCGACGGCATGTCGGCCGCCGTCTGCGCGTTTCCGACAGTGCGCGACGCGGTTGACGCGGTCATCGAGGCGACGCAAGTCGGCATCCCGCTCGCGCGCGTCGAATTGCTCGACACGCTGACGATCGGCGCGATCAACCGCTATAGCAAGCTCGCGCTGCGCGAGTCGCCGACGCTCTGGTTCGAGTTCCACGGCACGAGATCCGGCGTCGAGGAGCAGGCGCGTGACATGCAGTCCATTGCGACCGACCACGGCGGCCTGGATTTCGAATGGTCGACGCGCCCCGAGGAGCGCACACGGTTGTGGCAGGCGCGACACGATGCGTACTTCGCGTGTCTCGCATTGCGACCGGGAAGTCGCATGATCGCAACCGACGTTTGCGTGCCGATCTCGCGGCTCGCCGACTGCATCGCCGAGACGCAGGCCGACATCGCGCAGATGGCGATGCCGATTCCGCTGTTCGGCCACGTCGGCGACGGTAACTTCCATCTGATGATCCTGGTCAAGCCGGACGACGATCGGGAGATCGAGGAAGCGTGGGACCTGAACGCCCGGCTGGTGCGCCGCGCGCTCGCGATGGGCGGCACGTGCACCGGCGAGCACGGCATCGGACTCGGCAAGCGCGAGTTCCTGGTCGAGGAGTTCGGCGACGCGGTCGACGTGATGCGCGGAATCAAGGCGTCGCTCGATCCGCTGGGCTTGTTCAACCCGGGCAAGATCTTCTAAAGTTCTGACGATGCAACTCGCCGACGTAAAGCTCGACGACAAGTACACGCTCGAGAGCGGCCGCGTCTATCTGACCGGCATCCAGGCGCTTGTGCGTCTGCTCATCATGCAACGGCAGCGCGACGCGGCCGCTGGATTGAACACCGCCGGTTATGTGTCGGGCTATCAAGGCTCGCCCCTCAACAACGTCGACAAGACGATGTGGGAGGCCCACGAGCATTTGAAGCGCCACCACGTTCACTTTCAGCCGGGTCAGAACGAGGAGCTTGCCGTCATCGGCGTGTGGGGATCGCAGCAGGTTTCGCTGGATCGCAACGCGCGCTACGACGGCGTGTTCGGGCTTTGGTATGGCAAGTGGGCGGGTCTCGCGCGCTCCGGCGATGCGCTGCTGCACGGCAATCACGCGGGCGCGTCGCGACATGGCGGCGTGCTGCTCGTCGCCGGCGACGATCACATGGCGCGCTCCTCGACGGTCGCAACGCAAAGCGAGCCGATGTTGACGGCGTCGCTGATTCCAGTCATTGCGCCGACCGGTGTGCAGGACTACATCGACCTCGGATTGCACGGCTACGCGATGTCGCGCTATTCGGGCTCGTGGATCGGCGTCAAGGCGCTCGACGACACGATCGAATGCTCCGCGTCGGTCGACGTCGATCCGGCGCGCATCGACGTGCTGCTGCCCGAAGACTTCCGCGTGCCGCCCGAAGGATTGGGCCTGCGGCTGCCCGACCAGCCGCTGACGATGGAGCGGCGGATCCACGAATGGCGCTTGCCCGCGGTGCTTGCCTATGCCCGAGCGAACCGGCTCAATCGCATTACAACCGACAGTCGCGCGGCGCGCCTTGGCATCGTCGCTGCCGGCAAGTCCTATCTCGACGTCCGTCAAGCGCTCGCGCATCTTCGCATCGATGCGGACGAGGCGGCGCGCCTCGGAATCCGCGTGTTGCAGCTCGGGCTCGTCTGGCCGCTGGAGCCGCAGGTCGTGCATGCGTTCGCACAAGGTCTGGAGGAGATCCTCGTCGTGGAGGAGAAGCGTCCGCTGATCGAGGATCAGTTGCGCACGCTGCTCTATCACTGGCCGGACTCGCGGCGGCCGCGCATCGTCGGCAAGCGTGACGGCGAAGCGGGACCAACCGCGGGCCCGTTCCCGTCGACGGGCGAGCTCGATGCGGAGCAGGTTGCGCTGGTGTTAGGCAGTAGGTTGCGCGGACTCGGGGAATCGGCCGCCCTCGATGAGCGCATGGCCTGGCTCGAAGCGCGTGCAGCGGCATTGTCCAGGCCGTCTTTGTCGCCGCAGCTTCGCGGCTATCTCGCCGATGCAGGCCGCGTTCCCTACTTCTGCTCCGGATGTCCGCACAACACGTCGACGCGCGTGCCGGAAGGCAGCGCGGCTATCGCCGGCGTCGGCTGTCATTTCATGGCGACGTACATCCATACGGGCACGAAGATCTTCTCGCCGATGGGTGCCGAAGGCGCGGCGTGGGTCGGCCATGCGCCGTTCACGTCGACGCCGCACATCTTCGCCAACATGGGGGACGGCACCTATTACCACTCGGGCCTGCTCGCGATCCGTGCCGCCGTGTCGGCCAAGGTCAACATCACGTTCAAGATCCTCTACAACGATGCGACCGCGGCGACCGGCGGACAACCGCTACCGGGTGCGCTCAATGTTCCGGGCGTCACGCGTCAGCTCGAAGCAGAAGGCGTGCAGCGCATCGTCGTCGTCACCGATCAGCCGGAGAAGTACGGTGCTCGCGCCGCATTCGCGCAAGGCGTGACGATCCGCCATCGCGACGAGCTGGATGCCGTGCAGCGCCAGTTGCGCGAGTCCGCGGGCGTTTCGGCGTTGGTCTACGACCAGACCTGTGCCGCCGAGAAGCGACGCCGCCGAAAGCGCGGCGCTTTCCCCGATCCTGCGCGCCGCTCGTTCATCAACACGCGCGTCTGCGAAGGCTGCGGCGATTGCGGCGTCAAGTCGAATTGCGTGTCGGTCGTGCCGGTCGAGACCGAGTTCGGCCGCAAGCGCGCGATCGATCAGTCGCAGTGCAACAAGGATTTCTCGTGCCAGAACGGCTTCTGTCCGAGCTTCGTGTCGGTCGAAGGCGGCGCGCTCAAGCGCGGCAGATCGAAGGAAGGCAATCGCGAACGGTTCGCGAGCCTCCCTTCGCCCGCGTTGCCGGATCTCGAGAGGCCATGGTCGATCGTCGTTGCTGGCGTCGGCGGTACCGGCATCATCACCGTCGGCGCGTTGCTCGGCATGGCGGCGCACGTCGAAGGCAAAGGCGTCTCGGTGCTCGACATGACCGGCGTCGCGCAGAAGGGCGGCGCAGTGACGACGTTCGTGCAGATCGCGAGAACGCCCGCGGAGTTGACGACGATCCGCATTGCTGCCGGCGAAGCGAACGCGGTCATCGGCGCGGACATCCTGACGACGGCCGAGACCGCGATCCTCTCGCGCATGCAACGCGGCGTGACGCGCGCGGTGATCAACGCGCAACGCAACCCGACGGTCGCGTTCCTGAAGAACCCCGATCTCAGAACGCCGTGGGATGCGATGGAGGAGGGCTTGCGCGAGGCAATCGGCGTCGACGGTGTGCGCTTTGTCGATGCGACGCGCATCGCATCGTCGCTGATGGGCGATGCGCTCGCCACCAACGTGTTCCTGATGGGCTATGCGTGGCAGATGGGCCTGATCCCATTGTCGGCCGAAGCGATCGAACGGGCGATCGCGATCAACGGCACGGCGGTCGAGGCGAACCTGACGGCGTTCGGCTGGGGACGTCGGGCTTACCACGATCTCGACGCAGTCGTGGCCGAGTTGCAGCAACCCGCCGCCATGCACGCATCGGACCGCGACATCGCGCCCGATCTCGATACCGCGATTGCACGACGAGTCGAGTTTCTGCGCGACTACCAGAATGAGGCGTACGCGCACCGATACGTGGCGTTCGTTGCGCGCGTGCGCGAGGCGGAAGCGAAGATCGCACGAGGCGCGGAGCTGACCGACGCCGTCGCGCGCACGTATTTCCGCCTGCTCGCCATCAAGGACGAATACGAAGTCGCGCGGCTCTACACCGATGGCGAATTCGAGCGAGAAGTCGCGCAGACGTTCGACGGCGATTATCGGCTGCGCTATCACCTTGCGCCGCCGCTTTGGGTAAAGCCCGACGCGGTGACCGGTGTACCGCGCAAGCGCACGTACGGTCCGTGGATCCGGCCGCTGCTCCAAGCGCTTGCAAAGCTCAAGGGTCTGCGCGGCACGCCGCTCGATGTTTTCGGCTATTCGGCAGAGCGACGCCTCGAGCGCCGTTTGATCAGCGATTACGAGCGCCTGATCGACGAGCTCGTCGGTTCGCTAACGCGAGACCGCATGCCGCTTGCGATCGAACTCGCGCTGCTGCCGTCGACGATGCGCGGGTTCGGCCACGTCAAGCGCCGGAACGTGGAAATCGCCGGCAGGCGTCAAGCTGAATTGCTGGAGGCGTATCGCGCACCGTCGGTCCAACTGGAATCAATGGCCGCGTGACGCACCGTCCCGCGAAGCCCGGCGGAGCCCACTGAGCTAACCCAGCCGATCGCGCGGCGGCGCTTGGTCGCACGCTTCCGTCCAACGGGTCACGACGGGAGCAGCTCCGCTCGACGGAACGGTGCGCAGATAGCCGTCGCCGCCTGCCGCCCGGGTTCGCGCTTCGTCGCCGGGCATCGCGGACGCCGTCACCGCGACGACTGCGTCGGGGCAACCGCAAGCCTGCGATCGCCGAATCCGCTGCAAGCACGTCGCGTCCGGCCGATTCAAGGATCAGGCGCGAGAGCTTGAGGTTCGCCGGGTGATCGTCGCGTCAGACTCTGGGGTTGCGAGCGGCAGCGCCGCGCGCGTGAACTGCTCGGTCAACCGAGCAGAACGAGGTTGTCTCTATGGATGAGCTCGCGCTCGTCGACGTAGCCCAGAATCCGTTCGATGTCGCTCGACGGGCGGCGCATGATCTTCAGCGCTTCGTCGGCGTTGTAGTTGACCAGCCCGCGCGCGATCTCGCGACCATCGGGCGCGAAGCAGCCGACAACGGCGCCGCGCTGGAACACCCCTTCGACCGCGGTAACGCCGATCGGCAGCAGGCTCTTGCCATCACGCAACAGCGCGCGCGCTGCGCCGTCGTCGAGCCGCAACCGTCCGGCAAGCTGCACGTGATCGGCGAGCCACTGCTTGCGCGCGGCATGCGTCTGTTTCTCTGCGGCGAGCAGCGTACCCACCGCTTCGCCGCGACAAAGTCGCGTGAGAACGTCGGTTTCGCGGCCGCTGGCAATCACCGTTGACGCGCCGCTTCGCGCCGCGCGCTTCGCCGCGAGGACCTTGGTGAGCATGCCGCCGCGCGCCAATGCGCTGCCCGTGCCGCCGGCCATTGCTTCGAGCGACGGGTCGCCCGCTTTCGCCGTCGTAACGAGCGACGCGTCGGGATCGTGACGCGGATCGCCCGTGTAGAGACCTGGCTGGTCGGTGAGCAGCACAAGCACATCGGCGTCGATCAGATTGGTCACGAGAGCGCCGAGCGTGTCGTTGTCACCGACGCGGATCTCGTCGGTCGTCACCGTGTCGTTCTCGTTGACGATGGGCACGACGCGAAGCTTCAAGAGCGTGCGCAGCGTGCTGCGCGCGTTCAGGTAACGGCCGCGGTCCGCCAGATCGTCGTGCGTGAGCAGTAGTTGCGCGGTGTGCAGGCCGAACTGCGCGAACGCCGCCTCGTACGCCTGCACGAGCCCCATCTGGCCGACGGCGGCCGCGGCCTGCAGATCGTGGATTGCATTCGGGCGTGTCGTCCACGCGAGCCGTCGTATCCCTTCGGCGATCGCGCCGGAGCTCACGATGACGATCTCGCGCCCTTCCCTCATCAGCGTCGCCGTCTCGCCGGCCCATCGCGCCACGGCGTCGTGATCGAGTCCGCGGCCGTCGTTTGTGACGAGACTCGAGCCGAGCTTGACGACGAGACGGCGCGCCGATGCGACGATCGACGACGCGATGGCGTTCATGCGCGCCCCGCCGAACGCTTGATCGCACGCCGGCGCCGGGTCGCCGCCGGCTCCGGTCGCAGAACCACAGGCGCGGCGGTCTCATCGGCGGACACCGTCGACTCGGTCTGCGCGGGATTTTCGTCGAGCCACTGCTGAACGGCCTGAACGAGCCGCGTCGTGTTGCGCCCGCTGATCGCCGAAACGGCGAACGCCGGTCCTTTGAATCGGAATGCCTTGACGAACGCTTTCACGCGCGCATCGCGCGCGTCTTCCGCAATCAGGTCGATCTTGTTCAGCACGAGCCAGCGCGGCTTCGCATGCAGGTGCGCATCGTACTTTTTCAATTCAGCGACGACGGATCGCGCGTCGTGCACCGGATCGGCATTCTCGTTCATCGGGGCGATGTCGACGACGTGCAACAGCAGTCGCGTGCGCGTCAGATGCCGCAGGAACTGATGGCCTAGGCCCGCGCCTTCCGCGGCTCCTTCGATCAAGCCGGGAATGTCGGCGACGACGAAGCTGCGGTTCTCGTCAGTGCGGACCACGCCCAGGTTGGGCTGCAGCGTCGTGAACGGATAGTCGGCCACTTTCGGACGCGCCGCCGAGATCGCGCGGATCAGCGTCGATTTGCCCGCGTTCGGCATGCCGAGCAGACCCACATCGGCGAGCACGCGAAGTTCGAGCCGCAATCGCCGCTGCTCTCCTTTCTCACCGGGCGTCGTCTGCCGCGGCGCGCGATTGACGCTCGACTTGAAATGCAGATTGCCGAGGCCGCCCTTGCCGCCGCGCGCGACCGTCGCGCGCGCGCCGTCGTGCGCGAGATCGGCGATGCGTTCGCCGCTGTCGGCATCGCTCACGACGGTCCCGACCGGCACGCGCAGCACCAGATCGTCGCCGCCTTTGCCGTATTGATCGGCGCCGCGACCGTGCTCGCCGCGCGGCGCTCGAAAGGTGCGCGCGTACCGATAGTCGATCAGCGTATTCAGGTTGCGGTCCGCGACGATGTCGATGCTGCCGCCGCGACCGCCGTCACCGCCCGAAGGGCCGCCGCGCGGCACGTACTTTTCGCGTCGGAACGCGGCCGAGCCGTTGCCTCCGTCACCGGCGAAGACGTCGATGAGCGCTTCATCGATGAACTTCATGTCGCTCGCGCCGGGCCGTCCCAAGCGAGCGACAGCGCCCCCTCGGGGGGCAGCGACCGGAGGGCGCGTGGGGGTCGTTCATCCCGGCGATACAGCACGAAGCGCTCGGTGACATCGCCGCGGCGCGTGCCTTCCCATTCGATGCGGTAACCAGGCAACGCCGGCGTGCCATCCGGAAGGCGCCCGTACTGCACGAGGAGCAACGGACAATCCTTCGCTTGCGGCGCACCATCGGGCACCGTGACCACGCCGGCGAAGTAGTAGAACAGCGCGCGTTGCGCTTCGCCGATGTCGCGGCGCGCGATGCAGTGGCCGGGTGCGTAGTGAACGCCGATCGATTGCGCGACCGCGCGATACGTTCGACGCGCATCCAGGTAAGGCAGCCACAGCGTCGCGACGAGACCCCAGACGAGCGTGATGCCCGCGGCCCAGTTCAGGATCGCGCGACGGTTGCTGCGCCGCGCCGGCCGCACGAGCACGATCCAAAGCGCCGTCAGCAACACCGCCGCAATCAGTTCCGGCCAGCGCAGCGTCGTGCCGTAACCGGTTTCGCTGTCGCGGAGGAACACCGCCACGCGGGTGGACATGCCATTCACATACGCATCGATCCAGAACGCCCACAGCACGATGGCGGCGAGGCCAAACGTCAGGATGCCGAACCAGTCGAGCGCGGCCGCGTAATCGCGCTTCCATGAGTCGACTTCGAGGGAGGCGACGAGCGCCAGCGGCATCAGCACCGGCATCATCTGCATCAGCCGCGGATCCGGCGCGACGGCGAGTGTGCCGAGCATCAGCAGCGCATACACCGACGGCACGATCACACCGGGTTGCGCAAGGCCGCCGTTGAACGATCGGCCGCGAATCCACAGCATCCACAGGATCAGCGGAAACGCCGGCCAGGCGAACCAGACGACATTCTTGACGAGCCACAGCGGATCGGAGCCGTTCCCCGCAGCGATGCGGGCCAACGTGTTCGCCGGATTGGTGACGCTCCACCATTCCGCGAAAAGCGCCGGTGATCGCGCATGCAATGCCATCGGCCACGCGGCGACGATAGGCAACGCAATGACAACTGCGATCGCGAGCGCTGTCACATAGCTTCGCGTGCGCCAATGCGCACCGAACGCGGGAAGGACGAGCGCCGGAGCCAGCGACCAGAACGGCCCGGCCCAGCCCGATGCGAGAAACGCAAGTCCGGTGCCAACGCCCAGCGCAAGTCCGCCGAGTCCCGGCTTTCGCACGGCGAGCGCGGCGCCGTACAACGCGAGCGCGATCGCGGTGGCAAGTCCAAGCTCGGGTGAAAGCTGATGCGAACGGTCGAACAATCCGACGCTGCCGACGACGATCAGGACCGGCATCCAGCGCATCGGACGCCCGTTCAATTCGCGGCCGGCGGCGCCGGTCACGATCAAGAGCATCGCGAGAAGTCCCGCGGCGGCAAGTCGCGCTGCATCCGGCGGCGGAACCAGCGAAGCCATGAGCGAAAGGCTCGACGCGGCGAGCCACGGAACGAGCGGCGACTGGTCGATCGCGCGCTCCTGTGCGACATGCGGCACCACCCAATCGCCACGCTCACGCATCTCCCAGGCCGTCGAGAAGGTGATCGCGTCCTCGGTCTTCCACGGATCGCGGCCGATCAGGCCGAGCGCGATCCATGCGGTGCACAACAGCAGCAAACCAAGCTGGCGCATCGCGCGCGTCGTCTTCGGCGTCGCGTCAGCGTCGCGGACGATCGCTTCGCGTCCGGCGTGGCGAGGGGATACGCGCAGCATCATCGGAATATACGCAACAAAAAAGGCAGCCGAAGCTGCCTTTTTGTTACCGAGCGTCGACACGCACCCGATCGGAGCGCGGTAATCAGTCGCTCGCTGAGCGGGAGTCTTGCAGTGACGTGGTCGAGCGTGGCAAGACCACGCTTACCCACGCGTAGGTTCTTGCTCTCAGGCGGCGCGCGCGCCCTTGTTGCCGTAGCGTTGGCGGAACTTGTCGATGCGGCCGGCCGTGTCGACGACCTTCTGCTTGCCCGTGTAGAACGGATGGCAGACCGAGCACACCTCGATATGGATCGGCTTGCCGACTGTCGAGCGCGTCGTGAACTTGTTGCCGCAGCTGCAGACGACGTCAATGTCGCCGTACTTGGGATGAATGGATTCTTTCATGGATGCTCGCTCTCGATTAACCGTAGATTATAGCAAATCCGGACATCATCCCCGCCGCATCGACTCGAAGAACTCCGCGTTGTTCTTCGTCTGCCGGACCTTGTCGAGCAGAAAATCCATCGCCTCGAGCTCGTCCATCGGATAGAGCAGTTTTCGCAGCACCCAGACTTTCTGCAGGATGTCGGGCTTGAGCAGAAGCTCCTCGCGTCGCGTGCCGGAGCGGTTCACGTTGATCGCCGGGTACGTGCGCTTCTCGGCCATGCGCCGGTCGAGATGGATCTCCATGTTGCCGGTGCCCTTGAACTCCTCGTAGATCACGTCGTCCATGCGCGAGCCGGTGTCGATCAGCGCGGTCGCGATGATCGTCAGCGACCCGCCTTCCTCGACGTTGCGCGCCGCACCGAAGAAGCGCTTCGGCCGCTGCAACGCGTTCGCATCGACGCCGCCGGTCAGCACCTTGCCCGACGCGGGAACGACGGTGTTGTAGGCGCGCGCGAGCCGCGTGATCGAGTCGAGCAGGATGACGACATCCTTCTTGTGCTCGATCAGCCGCTTGGCTTTCTCGATCACCATCTCGGCGACCTGCACGTGACGCGTGGCGGGTTCGTCGAACGTCGACGCGACGACCTCGCCGCGCACCGTGCGCTGCATGTCGGTCACCTCCTCGGGACGCTCGTCGATCAACAGCACGATGAGGGTGACATCCGGATGGTTGGCGGCGATCGAATGCGCGATGTGCTGCAGCATCACCGTCTTGCCGGACTTCGGGCTTGCAACCAGCAGGCCGCGTTGTCCTTTGCCGATTGGCGCGATGATGTCGATGATGCGTCCGGTGATGTTCTCCTCGGCCTTGATGTCGCGCTCGAGCACCATGACCTCGTCGGGGAACAGCGGCGTCAGGTTTTCGAACAGGATCTTGTTCTTCGCGTTCTCGGGCGGCTCGCCGTTGACGCGGTCGACCTTGACCAGCGCGAAGTACCGCTCGCCGTCCTTCGGCGTGCGGATCTCGCCTTCGATCGTGTCGCCGGTGTGCAGGTTGAAGCGGCGAATCTGCGACGGCGAGATGTAGATGTCGTCGGTCCCGGCGAGATAACTCGTATCGGGCGAGCGCAGGAAGCCGAAGCCGTCGGGCAGCACTTCGAGCACGCCTTCACCGGAAATGCTTTCGCCTTTCTTCGCGTGCGACTTGAGCATCGAGAAGATGAGGTCGTGCTTGCGCATCCGGTTGGCGCCCTCGATCTCCATGGCGTTCGCCTGGTCGAGGAGCTCGGATACGTGCTTGGTCTTCAGTTCTGACAGATGCATGGCGATGCTTTCGCGGCCGGCGAGCGAAGCTGGGCCGCTTCAATGGGGGCTGACGCCTCGAAACGACGAGGACGCCCGCGGGTCTCAATCGGGAGGCGGGGGCTGCCCAGGGATGAAAGCGGCGGCAGCCCTAGATCACGCGGGTTGCGCGCTGACATCGGCGCGCACCACGCTTACGGCGCGAGGAGGGTAGCGAGCTTACAGGTTGCTGTCAAGGAACGCCGTCAGCTTGGACTTGTTCATCGCGCCGACCGACTGGGCGGCGGCCTCACCGTTCTTGTAGAGGATCACCGTCGGGATGCCGCGAATTCCGTAGCGGCCCGGCGTCGAGGGGTTGCTGTCGATGTCGAGCTTGGCCACGGTCAGCCGGTCCTGATAGAGCGCGGCGACCTCGTCCAAGACCGGCGCGAAGCTCTTGCACGGACCGCACCATTCCGCCCAGAAATCGACCAGCACCGGCTTCCCCGCTTTCAGAACGTCGTCGTCGAAGCTCGCGTCGGAGATGTGCTTGATCAGGTCGCTGGCCATGTCCAATCCTTGTTACGGGGTTCTGGTGAAGTCGAGAAAACGATGTCGCAGACGATGGGTCCGCCGCGCGAAACCCAACGTTAGCCGATGCGGGCCTCAGTGGGCAAGTTGATGGGCAAGTCGATGGGCAAGCCGATGAGCAAGCCGAAGGGCAACGCGCGGCCAAGTCACAGGCAACGATCCCGCTGCGGCAATCGGTCATGTCGGGTCGTTCTGCTAACATTCAAGGTTTGTTCGCGACCGGTCCGCAAGCCAAAACCACGTACTGCGTATGACCTACGTCGTCACCGAGACTTGCATCCGGTGCAAATACACCGATTGCGTCGACGTGTGCCCGGTCGACTGCTTTCGCGAAGGCCCGAACTTCCTCGTCATCGACCCGGACGAATGCATCGATTGCACACTTTGCGTGGCCGAGTGCCCGGTCGAGGCGATCTTCGCCGAAGACGACGTCCCGGCGGATCAGGAGCCGTTCAAGGCGCTGAACGCCGAGCTAGCGAAGCTGTGGAGGCCGATCATCGAACGCAAGCCCGCGCCGCCTGACGCCGACGCCTGGAAGGACGTCGCGAACAAGGTCCAGTACCTGGAGCGCTGACGAAAGTCGAGCGCCGCCCTTTTCTACGGTCCTCATGACTCTTCTTCGATCGATTGTGTTGACAACGGCGATCGCCGGATCGGCTGCCGCGATAGCCCAGCAGCCTGCGGCATCGGTTGCTAAGCAACCGACCGCGGCCGTCGCGCCGCAGCCGGCGGGGAACGCGACGCGCGGCCGTGAACTCGTGCAGCAGTGCCAGGGATGCCACGGGATCGCCGGATGGCGCACGGCGTTCCCCGAGGTCTATCACGTGCCGAAGCTCGCCGGCCAGCATGCGACTTACATCGTGGCGGCGCTGAACGCTTATCGCAGCGGCGCACGCAGCCATCCGTCGATGCGCGCGATCGCGGCCTCGCTGTCCGACGCCGACATCGCGGATCTGGCCGCCTACTACAGCGCACCGACGACGCACACGGCGGCCAAATGAACAAAGCACAACGATTCGGCGCCGCGATGCTCGTGATGTCGGCGGCGGTGTCACAACCGGTTGTCGGCGCCGATCTCAAAGCCGGCGCCGCGAAGGCGAAGGAAGTCTGCGCCGCCTGTCACGGCCTCGACGGCAATAGCCCGCAGCCCGATTTTCCGAAGCTCGGCGGCCAGTACGCGGACTTCCTCGCAAAGGCGCTGCGTGACTACAAGACTGGCGCGCGCAAGAACCCGATCATGCAGGGCTTCGCCGCCGCACTGACACGGCAGGACATCGACAATCTCGCGGCTTACTATGCGGCGCAACCCTCGCAGTTGACGACCAAATACTGATCCTCGCGATCTACCGTTTGCGCAAGCAATCGAGGTAGAGCTCGCCGTCGGGCGCCGTCTGCGTGCGCTGCGCCTGCCACATCACTTCGCCGAGGCACTCGACGACGGCGTGCAGGGCGTCGTGCTCGTCGGCGCGCGCCTTCAGCCGCTCGTACTGCGCGCGGATGCCGATCGGTTGATCGATTGCGATCTGCTCGGCTACGGCCAGGTGCAGCGACAGGTGCAGGAACGGGTTCATCGTTCCTTCGTCGGGCCGCCAGTCGCGGTCGAGATGGCGGTCGGCGTGCTCGAGCATTGCGTGGTACTCGGGGTGGAGCGAGACAATCTCCGCAACCCGCGTTTCGAGCGCCGAGAGCGCCTGTCCGGCGCGAAATTTCGTCCACGCGTCGACCAGGAAGCGTCGGGCTTCGTCGCGCGATGGTGCAAACATAGGGTCAGACCCTCGCTAGCGTTTCCGCCCACGTCGTGTGCCGGCCCGCGATGACTTCTGTGCGGGCTGCACGCCGCGCGACGCTCTGGGCGGCAACGGCATCGCGCGCGGCGCTGCAGCGCTCGCCCGACGCGGCCGGCTCGCAACATCAGCGGGTGGCGTCTTCGCGCTGTATTCGCAAAGGTCTCGAATGACGCATCGCGGGCAGTACGGCACGCGGGCAACGCACACATAGCGTCCGTGCAGGATCAGCCAATGGTGCGCGTTGCGCTTGAACTCGGCCGGCGTCGTCGTTTCGAGCGATTCTTCGACTTCCACGACACTCGCTCCCGGCGCCAGGCGCGTGCGATTGGCGACGCGGAAGACGTGCGTGTCCACAGCGATCGTTTCCTCGCCGAACGCAACGTTCAGCACCACGTTAGCCGTCTTGCGACCGACGCCCGGCAGGCGCTCGAGCGCTTCACGCGACGCCGGCACGTTTCCGCCGTGCTGGTCCACGATCGCTTGCGAAAGCGCGACGACGTTCTTCGCCTTGCTGTTGAAGAGTCCGAGGGAGCTGATGTAGGGGACGAGCCGCTCGATGCCGAGTGCGGCGATCCTTTGCGGCGTGTTCGCGACGCCGAACAGCTTCTCGGTCGCCTTGTTGACGCCCCTGTCGGTCGATTGCGCCGAGAGCACGACGGCGACGAGCAGCTCGAAAGGCGACGCGTGGACGAGCTCGGTCTTCGGGTCCGGATTGGCGTCGCGCAGTCGGGAAAAGATCGCGCGACGCTTCGCGGGCGTCACGGCTTGTCCGGCGCCGGCCCGAGGCCGCCCAGCTGCGCGAGTCGCTTCAAGCGTGCGGGCTCGGTCGACGCGAGCCAGGCATCTTCGCGCAGCAGCGCATAGGCCTTCGCAGCCCACGGCGCGGCCGCCTTGCGGTCGCCGCGCGCGAGCTCGATCTCGGCCAGCTCTTCGTAGACGTAGCCATCCTCTTCGCCGGACTTCGCATTGTCGGCGACGAGATCGCGCTGCAGCTTCTCCGCATCGTCGAGCCGGCCGAGCGCGCGGTAGCCGCGCGCGACGGTCCAGCGCGCGACCCTCGTGCGCGCGCCATCGTTGGCAGCCTCGCGCACGGCGAGCGCTTTCTGCCAGTAGTCGAGTGCCGTGCCGTGGTCGCCGCGCTCGAAATGCGTCCACCCGATGTTGTGATAAAGCGATCCTCGCCAGCCGCGCGCACGCGCTTCCTTCGACTTCTCCGCAGCCGCGAGCGCCTTCTCATTCCAGCCCAGGCGCTCCGATGCCGGCGCGCTGATGCCGAGCATGTGCAGAGCGTCGATTTCGTAGAACGCGTCGGTGTCACGGGCCGCGCGCGCTGCGACTTCCGCGGCCTGACGAAACAACGGCACGGCCCGGACGGGCGAGCCGGCGGAGTTGAACGTACGGCCGCGCTCCAGCAGATAGCGCATGCGAACGCGCGCATCGACGCGGTCGAGGTCGGGCTCGATGCGATCGAGCACCGCATGCGCGGCGTCGAATTTGCGCTGCAGGCCCATCGCGCGCGCGATCTGCGTGCCGATCTCGAGCGCTTCGCGGGAGTGCGCGGGGTACTGGCTCAGCGCTTCGCGGAAACGGTTTTCCGAGACCTCGGGCTTGGCGAAGTCCCACCGGCTGTCGAGTCGCGTCGAGAAGTCGGCGCTGCGCGCGCCGGCCGCGGCGGTCATGGCAACGAAGCCGGCGACGAGTACGACAGCCAGCGGGCGTGTCGTGCGCCCATCGATCATTGCGGCGAGCGCCGCCGCGCTCGCGCGCGCTCGACGGCGGCCGCCACCACGGCGTTGCGTCGCGTCGCCGCATCATCGAGTGGCGGCACGCTGCCGCGCTGTTCGATCCTCTCACCGCGGGCGATGCGCGCAAGCCGCGCACGATGGCGCTTGCGGGCGGCGAAAGCATCCTGCCGGGTCCACGCTCGCGTCGCTGGCACGAGCTCGACGCAATCGACCGGGCAGCGGGGCACGCAAAGCTCGCATCCGGAACAAAGCGCATCGACGACCGCATGCATCTGCTTCGGGGCACCGAGTATCGCATCGACCGGGCACGCTTCGATGCACAGCGCGCAGCCGATGCAACGCGCTTCGTCGATGACCGCTGCGGCGAGTGGTGCGTGAGCGCCGCACCGCGCATCGAGTGCCTTGACGTCACGCTTGGCGATCGCGGCAAGTGCCGCAATCGTCGCATCGCCTCCCGGCGGGCAACGATTGATGTCCGCGCGACCCCCGGCGATCGCCTGTGCATAGGGCAGGCAGCCATCGTAGCCGCATCGCCCGCATTGCGTTTGCGGCAGAGCATCGTCCAGCGATTGAATGAGCGCGTCACTCATGCGGCCATTGTAATCCGCGCCGCGCGCGTGGCCTCGCGCGCAGGCGTCTCGAGACGGAGGCTAGCGCGTTGCGCGGCTCTTGTAGTCGGCGGGAACCTTGAACAAGTCGGCCGGCGGCTCCTCGCGCTTCAGGTTCGCGAGCCGATAGCTCGTCTCGCCGACACGCGGGTCGACGGTCTTGGCGAACACGACGATATGCAGGTCCGGCGAAAACCAGCGTTCCGACGTGATGTGGATCGGCTTCTCGTTGCCGATTGCGCCGGCTGCGATCGTGTGCGTGGTTTGTGTTCCGTCCGCCTTGACGCCCGAGAAGTCGCGCGTTCCGAGTAACTTCGTCTCGCCCTTGCCGCGCGGCAGAAGCGGCAGCGTCAATGCGATCGGCGAGCCGAGCGTCGGTCCTTCGCCTCGTGGAAACCGCAATAGCTCGACGCGCATGTCGTCGTGCACGACGTCGCCGTGCCTGCGGATGATGACGCGATTCGACGTGACGCCGGGCGACGCATCGGGCGGCGTCGGCGGTACCGGCGGCACGGGAGGCACCGGGGCAACCGAAGGAACCGGAGGAACGGGAGGAACCGGCGGAACGGGCGTCGTCGGAACGCGGGGAATGCGGACGACCGACTTGCGCTCGGTGTTGAGCGCGTAGTTCCTGCCTTCGACCGGATCGAACAGGTAAATGGTGGAACCGCCGCGCGCCGACTTCTTCTCCTGCCGCGTACGTCCTTGTCCGTCGCGCGCGAGCATCGTGCGCGACTCGCGCACGATGCGGTTCCCGTCGCTCAGGATCTGGACGCTTTCGCTGACCGCTTCGGCCGTGTACGGCGCGTTCTTGACGATCTCGGTTCGTCCGCCGAGCTCGTTCTGCACGAACGCCATCGCCGAGACGTCGAAGTCCATGTCCTTGATGCGCTCGGCGAAGTCGCGAGCATGATCCGCCGCCGCACGTGCCGCGTCACGGGCCCAATCGCGGGCGTCGCGCGCCGCGTCCTGCGCTAGCTGCTGCGCCTGGGCGGTAAGCGCCTCGGTTTCCGCGCGAAGCGATGCACGGTCCGATGCCGGTTGGGCGAGGACCGCTGTTGTGACCAAAGCGAGCGCGACGGCGGCGCAGCGAGCGAGCGGCAACGTCGGAAGCATGATTTTGTCCTTGGAGGGGAACGAAGGTCAGTCGAGGAAACGCAACGCGAGCACCGCGCCATCCGGACGAACGAGGAGCTCCGCGTCGAGCGCCTCGCCGACCCGCTGCGGATCGATGGGCAGCCCGAGTTGCGCCACCGTCGTGCGCGGCAGCCGCGCGGGCAACAGGTACGCGTCGGCTGCACGCGCGATCTCTTCGTCGGACGCAAGCGGCATGAAGGTGCGGCGGGCCTCGCGCAACGTATCGACGCCGACAAGCGGCTCGACATCGGTGGGCGTGGTCTGCCGCACGATGAAGGCGATCGCGAAGATCGAGGCGGCGAGCGCGACCGGCCAGACGAGCCAGCGCTCGGTGAAGCGGCGATCGGCCTGGAGCGACGGTTTCGCGGTACCGATGGCTGCGCCGATCGCTTGGTCGACACGGGCCGGCGGCGCTTCATGCGCAAGGGCGTCCGACAAGGCGCGGAGGCGGTCGTCGAGGTGCGGCAGCGGCATCTTGAGTTCTCCGGATCGTCAGGCCGATGCGGCGGTCGACATGGCGCTCGTCTCGTCGTCGAGCGTCAGCCATTGCGCAAGGAGGCCGCGTGCGCGCGACAGCCGCGAACGGACCGTATTGAGCTCGCAACCGCAAATGGCGGCCGTTTCGGCGTAGGAACGTTCGGCGAGTTCGACGAGCACCAGGACATCGCGGTAATGCGGAGGAAGGGCCGCGATCGCGCGCCGCAGCCGCTCGAGGTCTTGTGCAAGCGCGAGGGCCGCATCGGGCGGTGCGTCTTGGATGCGCGCGCCGGCCAACAGCGCTTCGTCATTCGTATCGAGTGCCGTTTCGCGCGTCAGGCCGGTTCTGCGGCGCACGAAGTTCCGGGCGATGCCGAGGAGCCAGGGCGAGACCGCACCGCGCAGCGCGTCGTAGTCTCCTGCGCGCTCGAGCAAGTGCAAAAAGACGTCCTGCGTCACGTCGGCCGCGATCGCCGACGATCCGGACCACAACAGGGCGAAGCGGTAGACGATGCCCTTGTGGCGTCGATAGAGCGGGTCGAGCGCCTGTGCGTCGCCGCACGCCACGCGCGCCATCAGCGCGGCATCGGCGAGGGCGCTACCATCGGCGAGCGCGGGACGGGGGTGAGGCATCGGAGGTTCCACAGCTCTGCATATTCGCGTCGGCGGGCGGGAAAGTTCCAGCCAGGCGCCGCCTGCCGCGACCGGTCGCGAAGGCCTGCGGCGATTCGTCGCAATCGGTTTGCGGGCCGCGCCCCGGTCGAATCCAATGCCGGCCTCGATTCTGCCCATCCAACGTGTCATGACCGCCTCCAATCCGCCTTCGCCGAGCATCCACGATTTCCACCCGCTGGAGTTCATCCCGTGGTTCCGGCGCTTTCCGTGCAGCCCGGTGCGCGACCTCGTGTACACCTTCATCTGGAACGGCGGGCTCGGGGTGTTCTTCTCGCTTCTCGCACTGATCTGGTCACGCGCTCCATTCCTCGACCTGCTGTGGATCAATTTCGTCTACGCGCAATTCGTCGGCTATTCGATCCACGGGCTGTTCTTCATCGCCCACGCAGTCATGCCGAGAAAGCGGCTCGAGACGATGACCTCGCGCTTCGTGTTCTTCGCGGGCGTTCCGCTTCTGGGCGTTCTCTGCGGGTTCATGCTTGGCAATGTGGTCCTCGGCGCGGAAACGCTGCCGCGCTGGATGCATACCGGGCGCGGCGCGGTGCTGATCGCCTTCAATTCGCTTCTGATCAGCGGAATCCTTCTCGCAGTCTTGTTGCCGCGTGAACGGGCGGCGCGGGCCGAAGCTGCCGTCGCGCACGAACGAGCGCGCGTCGCGGCCGCCGAGCGGGAGACGGCGTTGGCGCAGATGCGCGCGCTGCAGGCGCAGGTCGAGCCGCACTTCCTTTACAACACGCTCGCACATGTTGCAAGCCTCATCGACAGTGAACCCCGCGATGCGCGAACGATGCTCGATCGGTTGATCGCGCTGTTGCGCTCGACGGCCGTCGCAACGAACGGCGACGCGACGCTCGCAAGTCAGGTCGAGCTCCTGCGCGCCTATCTCGAGATTCTGGCGATGCGCATGGGCGACCGGCTCCGGTGGACGATCGACGTAGCGCCGGACGTCGCCAACGTCGTTTTGCCGCCCGCTCTGTTGCAGCCGTTGGTGGAAAATGCGATCAAGCACGGACTGGAGCCCAAGGTCGATGGAGGAACCGTCGCGCTGGACGCCCGGCGCATTGACGATCGGCTGGTCATCACGGTGAGCGATACCGGCGTGGGTTTTGCAGCGGAAACAGTCGCAAACTCGACGAAGCTCGGGCTCGTTGGGTTGCGCAAGCGGCTCGCGATGCTCTACAACGACGCAGCGAAGCTGACGCTCGCCGAGCAGCATCCGTCAGGCGTGCGGGCGACGATCATGATCCGATGGAGCATGGTTCATGAATGAAGCACGACGCGTGACCGCGGTCATCGCCGACGACGAGCCGCGACTCGCGAGCTATCTGAAGGAACGGCTCTCCGTCGTGTGGCCGGAGCTGGTCATTGCCGGCATCGCGGCCAATGGTGCTGAGGCGCAAGCGTTGTTTGCAAGCGAAGCACCCGACGTTGGATTTCTCGACATTCGGATGCCGGGTCTGACCGGACTCGACGTTGCGCGTGCCATCGGATCGGATGCGCACATCGTTTTCGTGACGGCGTACGATCAATACGCGGTCGATGCGTTCGAGCGCGAGGCCGTCGACTATCTGTTGAAGCCGGTCACTGATGAGCGCCTTGCGCAAACGGTGGAGCGCATCAGGCGCCGCCTGGCGTCGCACGACGCGCCGCCCGATGCAACGGCGATGCTCGCGAATCTCGGGAACCAGCAGCATGGTGCCGGACCCAAGCGCTTGAGCTGGATCCGCGCGGCGGTCGGCGCCGAAACGCGCCTGATCGCCATCGACGACGTCTGCTACTTCGAGGCGAACGACAAGTACACGAGCGTATTCACGGCGGAGGGCGAAGCGCTGATTCGCACGCCGTTGAAGGATCTGGTCGACCAGCTCGACCCTGATCGGTTCTGGCAGGTACATCGCGGCACCGTCGTGAATCTCGCATGCGTCGCGTCGACGTCGCGCGATTTCGCCGGCCGCATGACGATCGGACTGCGTAACCGCAGCGAGCGGCTTGCGGTCTCCCGCGCGTACGCGCATCGCTTCAAGCAAATGTAGCCGGATGAACCGGCCCCCACGCTTCGCTTCGCTCGCTGCCCCCGAGGGGGGCGCAGTCAGCGCTTGGGGCGGCTGGCCTCCTTGCACCACCGTGGCGTGCGCTGATTTGCGAGTCGGCCATCTCGTGTCGACTCGCGACGCCGCGATCCCCACGCACACAACGCGTGGGGCCCCTCGCCGGCTGCTCGCGCCACGCCCTGCGCACTGACATG